>DATLGZ010000029.1:0-9103 GCA_035540235.1 Acidimicrobiales bacterium
ACGTCATCCGGGACGAGGCTAGCCCAGGACCCCCGCCGTGCCGCTGGCGGCGGCGGACGGGTCAGGACCGGGGGGCGCGGTAGCGCTCCAGCAGGCGGCAGGCGGCGGCCCGGCCCACGCCGGCGTCGCCCGCCACCACCCGGGCGGCGGGGCCGAGCCGCAGCAGCAGGCGCTCGAGCCACGCCCGCTCGCTCACCGCCAGCGTGACGCGGGCCCGGCCGCCGCCCACCTCCTCCACCCCTTCGGCCGGGTATTGGTCGATCACCCACCGCCCGGCCGGCTCCAGCTCCAGGGTGACCCGCTCGTCCCCGGGGCGGGGCCGGTAGACGGCGAAGTCGGGAGGCGTGGCCGGCGCCTCGAACGTCGAGTCGAGCACCGCCGCCCTCCGCACCCGGTCGAGCCGGAACAGCCGCTCGTCGTCCACCGCGTGGCACCACGCCGCCACGTACCACTGGCCGGCGGCCGAGAAGACGGCGTAGGGGTCTATCACCCGCTCGCTCCAGCGGTCCCGCCCGAAGCTGTAGTACTCGAGCTCGACCCGGCGGTGGGCGGCCGCCGCCTCCTGGAGGGCGGCCAGCACGTCGGCCGCGGCGGGGCCCAGGGCCACCTCCACCGCCTCGCCCTCACCCACGCCCAGGGCGGCCGCCAGCTTGCCCAGCCCGCGGGCGAGGGGGCCTTCCGGGTCGGCGCCGGGGGTGGCCAGCGCCACCTGGCCGGCGGCCAGGAGGGCCAGCCCCTCGGCGGGGGTGAGGCGAAGGGGCCGGGAGAAGTACTCGGCGTAGCGGATCCACACCCGCCCGCCGGCGATGTCGACCTCGATGAGCATGTCGGGCGTGTAGGGGTGGAGCCCGCACAGGAACAGCAGCTCGACGTCGTCGACCAGCTCCTGCTCGGTGCAGCCGAAGCGGGCGCACACCTCGGCCACCGGCGGGCCGTCGCGGGCCGCCACCCAGGGCACCAGGGCGAGGATGCGGTGGAGGCGGGCGTCGGCGCTCAGCTTGGGCACAGGCCCTCCAGCCAGCGGGTGACGTCGGCCCGTAGCTCAGGCGGGCCCAGGACCTCGGCGTGGTCGAGGAAGCCGAGCACGAACGACCGGAAGGCGTCGCGGTTGGTGACCCGCACCTCCAGCACCACCGACCCGTCGGGGCGGCGCTCGGTCACCGCGCTGGGGCCGACGTGGCCCTCGGCCCAGCCCGCCTGGCCGGCGTCGACCAGCAGGCGGGCGGTGACCGGCTCCTCGCCACCCAGCTCCCAGGGGGACGGCGTGGCCGAGGCAGGGCCGGCGGCGGGCGGGGCGGCCGTGCCCGCCTCGCCCGCCTCCACCGCCGACTCGATGCGGTCGAGGCGGTACGACCGCTCCTCGCCGGCGGCCCGGTCGTGGGCGGCCAGGTACCAGTGGCCGTTGCGGAACGACAGGCGGTGGGGGTCGAGGGACCGCTGGCGGCCGCGGTACGTGAAGGCCACCGGCCGGCGGGCCGAGATGGCCCCGAACAGGGGGACGAGGTGGTCGGTGCCGGGCAGGGCGGCGACGGCGGTGGTGGGGGCCGGTCCCGCCTCGGCCACCTCGCCGCCCAGCTTCCACAGGGCCTCCACCCCGCTGCCGACGTCCAGCCGCACCGCGGTGGCGGCCAGGTGGAGGGCGGCCAGCTCGTCGTCGGCCAGGCCCGGGTCGGGCAGGTAGTAGTCCTCCTTGGGGACGCGGTAGCCGTCGATCGGCGGGTCGGTGCCGGGGACGGGCTCGACCACGATGGGCACGCCCAGGTCGCGCAGCGTCTCCTTGTCGCGCTCGAACGCCCGCCGGAAGGCGACCTTCTCGCCGGCGTAGCCGGGCACCCGTTCCCGCAGCTCGTCGGCCGTCAACGGCCGCTCGGTCTGCAGCAGGGCGGCCACCAGGTTGATGAGCCGCTCCAGCCGGTTCACGCCGCCAACGTAGGGGAACGGCGGCCGCTGACCGGCCGGAGCGTGCCCGCCCGGTAGCCTGAACGGTTGGTGACATCCCGGTGACGACCCGGCGCGACCTGTTGCTGCTGCTGCGCACGCGGCCCGGCATCACCGTGAACGAGCTGTCCCGCTCGCTGTCGCTGAGCGTGGTGGGGGTGCGCCGCCACCTGGAGGCCCTGGCCGCCGAGCAGTTGGTGGAGCAGGGACCGGCGGCCCGGGCGCCGGGCGGGGTGGGGCGGCCCCCGGTGGGCTGGCGGCTCTCGCCCACCGGCTTGGAGCTGTTCCCCCGCCGCTACGACGCCTTCGCCAACGACCTGCTCGACGACCTGGTCGAGGAGGCGGGGCCGGAGACGGTGTCGGCCGTCTTCGCCCGCCGCACCGAGAAGCTCGTGCGCCAGTACGAGGCCGTCCTCGACGGCGTGACCGACCCGGTGGAGCGGGTGCGGGTGCTGGCCGGGCTCCGCGACCAGGGTGGCTACCTCACCGAGTGCCGGCAGCGCGACGACGGCGAGGTGCTGCTGGTGGAGAACAACTGCGCCGTGCACCGGGTGGCCGAGCGCCACTCGGTGGTGTGCAGCATGGAGCTGGTGCTGTTCCGGCGGGTGCTGGGGCCCGATGTGGAGGTCACCCGGGAGTCCCACACCATGGCCGGCGACCCGGTGTGCTGCTACCGGGTCTGCCCCCGGCCCGCCCAGGACGGCTGACCGTAACCACCGTCAACGACGTGCTCGCCCCCGCCGGGGGCGGCGAGCCCGGTGGGGCGGGGGCCGGGCTGGTGGAGGCGGCCCGCCGGGTGGCCGAGGAGCTGCTGTGGCCGGCCGCACCCGAGGTGGACGGGGCGGAGCGGGTCCCCGCCGGCCACCTGCGGGCGCTGGCCGGCGCCGGCCTTTTCGGGCTGGCGGGGCCGGGGGCGGCCGGTCGTGACGACGCCCGCCTGGTCTACGAGGCCCTGGCCGGGGCGTGCGGGGCGACGTTCTTCGTCTGGGTGCAGCACCACGCCCCCGTGCGGCTGCTGGCCGCCACCGCCAATGGTGGGCTGCGGGACCGGTGGCTGGCTGCCCTGCTGGCGGGCGACGTGCTGGGGGGCGTGGCCTTCGCTCACCTGCGCCGCCCCGGGCCCCCGGCGGTGGTGGCGGAGCCCGCCGCCGGCGGCGGGTGGGTCCTGTCGGGTGAGGCCCCGTGGGCCACGGCGTGGGGCATGGCGGGCCTGTTCGCGGTGGCGGCCCGCAGCCGCGACCGTGTGGTGTTCGCGGCCCTGCCGGCCGGCGAGCGGGCGGGCCTGTCGGCGTCGCCGCCCCTGCCGCTGGCGGTCATGCACGCCTCGTCGACGGTGCGCCTCCTCCTCGACCGCGTGGCCGTCCCCGCCGGCGACGTGCTGGACGATCTCTCGTTCGCCGACTGGTCGGCTCGCGACCGGGTGGTGACGGCCCAGCCCAACCCCGCCGCCTTCGGCGTGGCGGCTCGCTGCCTGCGGCTGCTGGAGGAGGCGGGCTCCCCCGCCGCCGCCCCGCTCGGCGAGGAGTGGGACGAGTGCCGCCGCCGGTCCTACGCCGCCGCCCCCGACCCGGCCGACGACGACGAGGACGTCAAGCGGCTGGTCGGCTTGCGGGCGTGGTCGCTGGAGCTGGCGGTGCGGGCGGCCTACGCCCTGGTGGTGGCGACCGGCGGGCGGTCGATGACGCTGGCCCATCCCGCTCCGCGCCTGCTGCGGGAGGCGTCGTTCTACGCCGTGCAGGCCCAGACCCCGCCGGTGCGGGCCGCCGTCTTGGAGCGCCTCACTCGACGCTCCTGACGACCCCGGCGGCCAGCACCCCGGCCGCCGCCGTCCAGCGGACGAAGGCGGGGTCGTCGGCGGCCCGGCGGCCCATCGTCTCCACTTCCACGTCGAGGTCCGGCACCTCGACGGGCCACAGCCGGTGGCGCTCGGGCTGGAGGTCCTCGCCCACCTCCTCCCCCGCCGGGCAGGCCAGGAACACCGGCCAGGAGGTGAGGGCCAGCACGGTGGCGGTGTGGTGGCTCAAACCCCGGTGCCGGTCGCGGGCGTCGGCCCCCGACCAGCGCACGGCCACGATCGGCATCCCCAGCAGGCGGGAGGCGGCCTCGACGGCGGCCAGCGCGTCCAGGCTGCCGAAGCCCAGGGCGGTGCCGGTCCCGACCGAGCCCGGCCCCGGCCCCACCACGACGGCGTCGGCCCGGGCCAGGTGGGCCGCCACCAGCAGGCCGGTGTGCACGTTGACCGCCTCGTGGTCGCCGCCGAAGGCCTGGCCGGCGCTGACGGTGGCGGCCAGCAGGCCCTGCTCCCGCAGGCCGGCCACCAGGTCGGACAGGGCCAGGGGCAGGGCGGCCGAGTCGGTCATCACGTAGACGAGCCGGCGGCCGGGGGCGGTGCGGGCGTAGGCGGCGGCCACCACCCCCACCTGGCTGTGGAGGTCGCACACGACCACGGGCAGGCCCCCGAGGCCGCCGGAGAGGTCGCCGGCCGCCTCCTCGGCCACCCCCACGTCGGCCTGGAGCGACGTGTAGCGCAGCTTGAGCACGTGGCCCCGGCCGGGCGACGTCCACTCGTGGCGGGCCAGGTTCCAGTGCACCACGTGCCAGCCGCCGGTGCCGAGCCCGAGGTCGACGGCGGTGGTGTTGACCACCACCCGGTCCCCCACCGCCACCGGCCCCACCAGCTCGGTCAGCACGTAGGCCCGGCTGCCGTCCTCCAGCGCCACCCGCTGGAGGCCGGTCCGCTCCGACAGCACGCCGGCGACGGTGAGGGTGAGGAGCCTCAGAGCGAGGCGATCAGCTTCTCGACCCGCTCGTCGCGGGACTTGAAGGGGTCCTTGCAGAGCACGGTGCGCTGGGCCTGGTCGTTGAGCTTGAGGTGGACCCAGTCGACGGTGTAGTCCCGCTTGCGCTCCTTGGCCTTGCGGATGAACTCACCCCGCAGCCGGGCCCGGGTGGTCTGGGGCGGGGTGGTGATGGCCCGGTCGATGGCCTCGTCGGTGACCACCCGCTCGAGCAGGCCCCGCTCCTGCATGCGGTAGTAGAGGCCGCGGCGGCGGTTGACGTCGTGGTACTGGAGGTCGAGCAGGGCGACCTTGGGGTGGCTGAGGGGGAGGCCGTGGCGCTCGCGGTAGGCCTCCACCAGCCGGTGCTTGATCACCCAGTCGCACTCCCGGTCGAGGCTGAGCGGGTCGACCTCCAGCTTGGTGAGGCAGTGCTCCCACATCTTCAGGGCCTGCTCCTCCAGCGGCGACAGCCCCTTGGACTCCGAGTAGCGCTTGGCCCGGGCCAGGTACTCGGCCTGGACCTGGATGGCCGACAGCTCCCGGCCGTTCTCGAGCCGGATCTTGCGGGTGCAGGTCACGTCGTGGCTGATGTCGCGGATGGCCCGGATGGGGTTGTCGAGCGTCATGTCCCGCATGACGACCGACGGGTCCTCCAGCATGCGCAGCAGGATCGACGTGGTCCCCACCTTCACGAAGGTGGCGTACTCGCTCATGTTGGAGTCGCCCACGATCACGTGGAGCCGGCGGTAGCGCTCGGCGTCGGCGTGGGGCTCGTCGCGCGTGTTGATGATGGGTCGGCTGCGGGTGGTGGCCGACGACACGCCCTCCCAGATGTGCTCGGCCCGCTGGCTTATGCAGTAGGTGGCCCCCCGGGCGGTGTTGAGCACCTTGCCCGCGCCGGCGTAGATCTGGCGGGTCACGAAGAAGGGGATGAGCACCTCGGCGTAGTGGCCGAAGTCGTCGCGGCGGCTGGTGAGGTAGTTCTCGTGGCAGCCGTAGGAGTTGCCGGCCGAGTCGGTGTTGTTCTTGAACAGGTAGACGATGCCGCGGATGCCCTCCTCCCGCAGCCGCTGCTCGGCGCTGGCCAGCAGGCCCTCGAGGATGCGCTCGCCCGCCTTGTCGTGGGCGACGAGGTCCTCGATGGAGTCGCACTCGGGGGTGGCGTACTCGGGGTGGCTGCCCACGTCGAGGTAGAGGCGGGCCCCGTTCTCCAGGAAGACGTTGCTGCTGCGGCCCCACGACACCACCCGCCGGAACAGGTAGCGGGCCACCTCGTCGGGGCTGAGGCGGCGCTGGCCGCGCAGCGTGCAGGTGACGCCGTACTCGTTCTCCAGGCCGAAGATCCTCCGTTCCATCTGGGGCCACGCTACCGTTCAGGGTGATGGATGGGAGCCGGATGGTGCGGCTGGCGACGGTGGGCCATCCGTTCCACGCCCGGGTGATCGCCGCCCGGGTCGGCGCCGAGGGCATCCCGACCGAGCTGCGGGGCAGCGTGGACGGGCCATACCCGATGGGCGACGTGCACGTCTACGTGCCCGAGATCGACCTTCCCGTGGCCCAGGAGCTGCTGCTGGCCGACGAGGTGGAGTCCGCCTTCGACGGCGACGGCGAGGCCGACGAGGGGCGGGGGGCGCCGCCCGAGCTGTGGCTGGTGGTCGTCAGCCTGGTGGTGGTGTCGATCCTGCTGGTGCTGCGCCTCTAGCCTCGGTGATCCGGCCCAGCCGCACCAGGCTGTTGAGCGACCCTCCGACGTAGACGCCGGCGTCCTGGCCCCGCAGGCTCTGGAGGTTGGTGGCGAACAGGCTGGCGGCGTAGCGCTCCGACTGGGACGGGGTGCGGTAGCCGCCCGCCTGGCAGGTGGTGGTGAGGGCCCGGTGCAGGGAGGCGGGGGGGTTGACGGGCAGGGCGATCTGGACCGGCTCGTCCGGGGACAGGCTGGCCTCGACGAAGCCGGCCACCACGTCGTGCGTCTCGCACGGGCGGAACCACAGGGCGTGCCAGCGCGGGTCGCCGGCCCCCTCCGCGGCAGGGACGAACTCCAGGTAGACGGTCGGGTGCTCGCCCCCGCCGGTGGTCACCACCCGCTGGAAGCGCCCTTCGACCAGCACGTAGGCGGGCGTGCCCGCCACCGGCGAGGGCACGACCACGGGGCGGAGGTGGTCGGGGACGGCCAGAGGTGGCGGCTCGACGGCCTGGGCCCCGGCCGGCGCCGGTTGCCCGCCGGCCAGCAGGACCACCAGGGCGGCCCAGCGGATCGTGGTCCTTCCCATCTACCTTCGGGTGTACCAGCACCTTGAGTGCTAGTGGGCGCGCCCGCCGCGTTCATGCCCGCGTCTGGTTGGCCCCCGCCACCGGGCTGGCGAAGCGCTCGCACCAGATGAGCACGGTGAGCGGACCGGACAGGTCGGTGCCGGCGGGGATCTCGTAGCGGTCCCGGCTGGCCTCGAACCGCCCCAGGCGGACGCCGCCGGTGCGGTTGTCGCGGTTGGCGCCGGGGACGAGGTACAGCACCGGGTCGGGCACCGACTGCACGCTGAGCTCCCGGAAGGCGACCACGGCCGAGCCGTCGGGCAGGCGGAAGACGGCGGCCTCGCCCGAGCCCCGGTGGCCGTCGAGGCCGACGAAGCGCCCGGTGGTGAGCTGGACGGGCTGGGGGGCGGCCGTCGTGACCGGGCCGCCGGGGCCGGCGGCGGCCTCGGGGTCGGCCCCGGGCGCGCCCGCGGTGGTCGGGGCGGCCGCCTCCGGGAAGCTGCCCTCGATCCTCACGTCGTCCTGGAAGTAGGGAGCGACGTTCAGCCACAGCAGGGCGGTGCCGGGCACGGCCACCGCCAGGGTGCGGGCCAGCGGGTTGGCGATGGCCCGCCGCAGGAGGCGGGACACCACCACCCACGCCACGATCACCGCCGCCACCCGCAGCACGCTCTCGGCGCTGGAGAACGTGCCCCGCAGGATCTCCGGCCTCAGGGCGACCAGGCCGCCCACCAGGGCGGCGGGGATGGCGAAGCGGGCGATCTGCGCCCACGGGGGCGGGGCTTGGGCGTCGAGGGCCATGCTCTACCGTCTGCCGCCCGCCTCTGGCGTTTCAGCTCCCGAGCAGGGACTCCAGCTCGGCCGGCTCGATGCGGCGGAAGGCCCGCCGGCCGTTGGTGCGGGCCAGCACGGCCGCCTCCAGCTCGGCGGGGGCGGGACGGCGCTCGTCGCCGGCCAGGGCGGCCACCGCCGCCTTGACCGCGTCGGCCTTGGGCATGGCGTCGTGGAAGCGGGCCTTGAGGCGCTCGGAGATGGTGTCGGCGTCGCCGCCCAGGACGCTGAAGTGCTGCTCGTCGACCACCGTCCCGTCGTAGAGGATGTGGAACATCTGGTCGGCCCCGGGCTCGTAGCCGACCTCGGCCACCAGGATCTCCACCTCCAGCGGCTTCATCTCGTGGGTGAAGATCTGGCCCAGGTGCTGGGCGTAGGCGTTGGCGAGCGACCGGGCGTCGACGTCCTCCCGGGAGTACTGGTAGCCCTTCACGTCGGCCATGCGGACGCCGGCGGTGCGGAGGGTGTCGAACTCGTTGTACTTGCCCACGCCGGCGAAGGCGATGCGGTCGTAGATCTCGCTGATCTTGTGGAGGCTGCGGGAGGGGTTCTCGGCGCACAGCAGCACGCCGTCGTCGTACACCACGGCCACCAGCGGCCGGCCCTTGGCCACGTTCTTGCGGGCGAAGTCGGCCCGGTCCTTCATCGCCTGCTCGGGCGACACGTAGCCGAAGGGGATGCTCATCGGCGGACCGTCCTCGCCGCCCCGCCCGCGAGTGCTCGCCCCCACCGACCGCCGGGGCCGGTCATCGCTGCTGGCCCTCGGCCGACTTGCGGGCGATCAGGGCCTGGAACCGCTCGGCCACCTCGTCCTCCCCCACCCGCTCGAACCCGTCGGCGGTGATGGTGGCCACCGTGGGGTAGATGCCCCGGACCACGTCGGGCCCGCCCGTCGCCGAGTCCTCGTCGGCCGCCTGGTAGAGGCTCTCGATGGCCAGCTCGATGGCCGCCTCGCGGTCGAGGCCCTCCCGGTAGCCCAGCTTGATCGTGGTGCGGGCGTCGCGGCCGCCCGAGCCGGTGGCGTGGAAGTCGTCCTCCTCGTAGCGGCCGCCGGTTATGTCGTACTTGAAGATGCGACCGGTGCGCCGCCGCAGGTCGTAGCCGGCGTAGATGGGCACGACGGCGAGGCCCTGCATGGCCATCCCCAGGTTGGCTCGCACCATCTGGCCCAGCTTGTTGGCCTTGCCCTCGAGGCTGAGGGCGCTGCCCTCCACCTTCTCGTAGTGCTCCAGCTCGGTCTGGAACAGCTTGACCATCTCGACCGCGAAGCCGGCCGCCCCGGCGATGGACACCCCGGAGTGGCG
>DATLGZ010000030.1:0-5336 GCA_035540235.1 Acidimicrobiales bacterium
AGGGGCACGGCCACGGCCGCCACCATCCCCACCGCCGACGCCGCCACCGTGAAGGTGATCCGCCGGGCGTGGGGCCGCAGGTACGGGCGCATCCGCCAGAGCGTGGGACCAGCCATGCCGGACGCCGACCGTACCGGCGCCCCGGTCACGACCCGCTCGAATTTCCCGAGGTGATGCCCCCGAGGCAGTCCGGCCTCTCTAGTAGCCCTCCTCCCAGTCGCCCTGGTCGACGTCCCAGTCGACGGGGCCGGGGCCGGGGCGCTGGACGGTGACGTCGGTGACGACCGTGGCGGTGAGGATCAGCACCTGCCCGTCGGGGTGGACGTGGGGCCGGCTGCGCCCCCCGGCTCGAAGTGCACGGCCAGCTCGGCGGGCGGGTCGCCCACCCGGGGGTCGAGCCGCTCGACCTCCACTACGGGTTGCGCACGAGGCTGCGCAGCTTGAGGCCCATCCACGGCTTGCGCCCCCAGGCCAGCAGCTGGCCCCGGCCGATGGCCCGCCACTGGTTGAGCCGGCCCCAGGTGACCAGCAGGAAGGCGACGGGGTCGGCCGAGATGTGGCAGTCGACGGGCTCGTTGGACGGGCCCTGGGTGACGGTCAGCTTGCCGTCCTGGAACCGCCAGGTGGAGCTGCCCCCGCCCCGGAGGTGGAGGCGGTAGGCGACGCGCACCCCGCGGGCGTTCTCCTCGTGCACGAGCTGGTCGCCGATGTGGGTGAGCACCGGCACGACGAACCCCTCCAGCACGAGGCGGGCGGTGGTCTTGGAGATGGGCCAGGCGACCCCCTCGGCTTTGGCGATGTCGTGGCCGTGGACGGTCAGCTCGTTGAGGATGTGGCAGGTGAGGAAGGAGATGGGCACCTTGACGCCGGGCAGGAACCACGTCTGGAGGCCGGCGTCGGCCGCCGGCCCCATCCAGTCCATGGCGGCGGCCACGCTCGCCTCGATGCGGTCCCCCAGCTTGAGCGGGTCACGCTCGCTCTCGCTCGCCACCATGGTGGCGGTGAGGCCGGCCAGGCCCGCGATGTCCTCGATGAAGCCCCCCGCACCCCGGGCGGTGGCCGACACCGCGTCCATAGCGTGGGAGAGGTGGCAGGCCAGCTCGACCACCGACCAGTCGCCCACGCCGCGGGCGTCGGGGCGGCGCACCGATCTCACCAGCGCGCCCACCCGCGCCGACATCTCCCTTACCGCCGCCTGCGCCTCTCGCTGGTCGACCGTCACGCCGGCAGCGTACGCGAGTCGGCGGCCGATCTCATGGCCGGTCAGATGGCGGCCAGTCGCCCCAGGTCGAGCCCCAGCCCGCGCTCACCGGCGGCCGGTCGTCCGCCGGGGGGAGCCAGGGGCTGGCGCCAGCGGCGGGCGGGGCGGTGGCCGGCGGCCGCCCGCCCGCCTGCTCGCGCTCGTCCTCCGACGGGGTGAGCTTGACCGCGCACAGGGCGTAGAGGCCGATCCAGGCCAGGATGACCACCGACACGCCGGTGTAGGCCACGTTGGCGGCGAAGGCGCCGCCGCCCGCCCTGACCTCCCGCAGCAGCCAGGTGGTGTTGCGGGCGAAGGCCTCCCGCCGCTCGGGCAGGGCCGGCACCTCGGGCGCGTCGATCTCGGGGTCGGCCGGGAAGTAGATGGGGGCGGCCATCACCTCGTCGTGGCGCTGGAGGCCCACCATGGTCTTCCACCGGCCCGAGACGGGGAGGGCCCGCTCGGACACGAACAGGCCGGGGCCGACCTCCTCGAGGGCGGAGGAGATGCGCCCGCCGCCCTGCCAGGAGACGATGCCGAAGGCGGTGGCGGAGTCGGCCGCGTCGGCGGGGTGGAGCTGGACCTCGACGAAGGCCTGCTCGACCCCCGCCTCCAGGTTGGTGGACGTGCCGGGCTGGCCCGCCGCCACCGGGCGCAGCCGGATGTCGGCCTCCACGTCGCCCACGTTGCGGGGCAGGGGGTAGGCGAGCACACCGATCAGCACCACGCCGCCGGCCAGGGCGGCCACGGCCGGCACCCGCCGGCCGCCGTCGCCCACGGGCCGGGCCAGGGCCCCGCCCAGGAGGGCGGCGCACATGGCGGCGATGGGGGAGAGGAGGGCGGCCTTGGGCAGCGAGGCGGCGGTGGCGGACACGTCGGCCAGCGTGTTGAGCCAGGCCAGGTCGGCGGCGACTCCGACCGTGCCCGCCGCCGCCCCTGCCGCCAGCGAGAACCGCAGGCGGTTGGAGGTGCCCAGCCAGAAGGCCACGCCTTCCACGGCCAGGGCGGCGACCAGGTAGAGGGGGAAGTTGGGGAACGTGAGGTTCAGGGGCACGGCGACGAGGAACCCGATGAGGCCCCGGATGATCACGTAGGCCAGCACCGCCTTGACCGCGCCCCAGGGCCCGAGGGCGAGGCGGGCCAGCACCAGCCCCAGGCCGGCGGCGGTGGCGATGAGGATGGGCAGGTACAGCACCTGGAACTGGGGCACGCCGAAGTCGAACTCGCCCTGCACGGTCGACAGGCCGGTGAGGGTCGCGCCCAGGATGGTGACGACGATGCCCCGGCCCAGCAGGGTGGGGGAGAGCGGCTGGCCCTCGAGGCCGGCCCGCTGGTTGAGCCCCTCGCGGGCCATCATCCACAGCACGATGGTGGCCAGGGAGCCGCCGAACACGAGCTGGAGGTGGGACGGGCTCCACAGCGTCACGTCCACGCCGTAGGCCTCGTGCCACATGACGTCGAAGGGGAAGGCGGCCGCCCCGCCGATGCCGAACACGGCCAGGGTCAGGGCGGTGTAGGGCACCCGCAGCGGCCCGACCTGAAGGCCCACGGGGGCGTCGTCGAGGGTGGCGAACAGGGTGGCGATGGCCGCCGCGAACACCAGGCCGCCCAGGCCGATGAGGATCATGGTGTGGGAGGGGGTGAACACCTCCTGGTCGCGGCCGTAGTCGACGTGGAAGGCCACGTCCCAGTAGAGGCCGATGGCGGCCATGGCCAGCATCACCAGGCCGGTGAGGGCGCCCGCCATCGACCAGCCCGCGAAGCCCGTCCACCGCTCCAGGCAGTTGGAGATCCGCCTGAAGAACTGCTTCAGCAGGTTGGTCTCGCTGCCGTGGTCGCCGTAACAGACGAGCACGGCCACGGTCATCAGGTACACCTGGAGCGGCGCGAAGACGTAGAACCACTCGCTGTAGTGGGGCTGGTACTGGAACATCAGCTCACCTCTTTGATCGGGCGGACCATGCCTACGACGTTGTCGACGGGGGGGCGCTCAGCGGCGGCGCCGACGGCGCTGGCCGCGGTGGATGCCGCCGACGCCCGCTGCATGGCCTGGGCGAGGGTGGCCTGGACTGAGGTGGCGGCGAGTGGACGCATGCGGCGCAGGGCGTCGGTGACCTCGGGGAGGCGCTCGGAGGGCATGCCCGCCTCCACGTAGGGCTTCCAGACGTAGCGCTCGAACATGCCCACGAAACGGGCGGCGATGCGGGCCATGTCGTCGCGCAGGGCGGCCAGGGCGTCCTGGGTGTCGGCCAGGGGCACGCCCACGGCGGCCAGCTCGGCCCCGGCCCGGAGCAGGCTGGGGCTGGGGATGAGGAAGCCGTCCTCATGGGGGACGAAGAGCCCGAGGTCCATGGCCCGGATGGCCAGGGCAGGGTCGTCGGCCGCCTGGGGGAACATCTCGGCCAGCTCGACGAGGGTCATGAACTCGGGCTGCTCGTCGGTCCAGGGGGCGGTCAGCGCCTCCTCGAAGCCCAGCAGGTCGGCCAGGCTGCGGCCCTGCTCCCACGCCTTGAGCAGCTCGGCGATGCCCGCCAACGAGAAGCCCTGGTGCTGGAGCTGGGCGATGAGACGCAGGCGGCCGAGGTGGCCCTCGTCGTAGTAACCGGTGCGGCCTTCCAGCTCGGGCGGGGGCAGCAGGCCCTGCGTCTGGTAGTTGCGGACGTTGCGGGTGGTGGTGCCGGCCCGGCGGGCCAGCTCGTCGACGGTCATCCGCTCGGCCATGGGCACGACCATACGCCTACCCTTACATCATTTCAAGTAACACTTTTCTCGGTCTCCAGAAGCGGGTCCTGGCGCCGTTCAACCCACCCCGCCATACTCTGCCGCCATGTCCCGCAAACCACTCGTGCTGGCGGCGGCCGCCCTGGCCGCCCTGGCCGCCACCCTGGCGCCGGTCGGCCCGGTGGGCGCGCAGACGGGGCCGGTGATCGACGACCCCGGGCCGGTCGAGGCGCCGCCCTCTCCCAACCCCGACCTGCCGGAGGCGTCGGGCCCCTCGGTGAAGGCCGGGGTTGGCCAGTACAGCGCGCCCGAGTGGCTGCCGCTGCGGGCCCTCGCCGACGTGGGGTGCGTGCGCACCAACTGCAACTTCAACGGCCAGCCCTACCACGGCTCGTGGGCCATAGACTTCCTCGACCCCCAGAACACCGCCGGCGACCCCATCTACGCCGCCGGCGCCGGCCAGGCTTTCGTCAACGAGACCGGCACCCAGTGCGGAGGGCCGGGCACGCCGGGCAACAGCGTCCGGGTCGACCACGGCGGCGGGATGATCTCGCTCTACGCCCACCTGCACACGATCACGATCACCAACGGCCAGTGGGTCGACCAGAACACCCAGGTGGGCACCATGGGCACGACGGGCATCGTCGACCCGTGCCCCGCCCACCACCTCCACTACCACGTGCAGGTCAACGGCACCCGCATCGACCCCGGGCCGCTCAAGGCCTGCCACGGCAGCACGCTGGTCACCTACCCCCAGGCCTTCGGGGTCTCGAGCTGGGACAGCGTCGTGCCGCCGTGGGAGCCGGGCAGCCCCAAGGGCCAGGTCCGCAGCGACGGCACCGCCTGCGCCCCCACCGCCCCGGCGGCGCGGCCCATCGCCGACTTCGACGGCGACGGCGACACCGACGTGTCGGTCTACCGGCCCTCCACCGGCCAGTGGTTCGTGCGCAACGGCAACCCCGCCCTGGTGACGTGGGGGACCACGGGCGACATCCCCGTGCCCGCCGACTACGACGGCGACGGCCGGGCCGACTTCGCCGTCTACCGGCCCTCCACCGGCCAGTGGTTCGTGCGCAACGGCAACCCCGCCTTGGCCACGTGGGGCACGGTTGGCGACATCCCCCTGGCCCTGCCCTGGGCCATCTACCGAGTTTTCTTCACCTAGCCGGCCCCGCGGCCCGGCCCCCTTCCGGTCATCCTGCCCTACAGCCGGGCGCCCTTCCCGCCGATACGTAGGGGAGGCCTACAAGGGGGCTCAGCTTGACCACCACGCCGGACGGGCTCGTCCTGGGCGGACGATTCGAGTGCCAGCGCCTGCTCAAGAGCGGGCTGGGCGTGAACACCTACGCGGGGGTCGACCGGGAGCAGGGCGGGG
>DATLGZ010000031.1:0-8308 GCA_035540235.1 Acidimicrobiales bacterium
GCCCCCGCCACATCGGGATCATCCTCGACGGCCACCGCCGCTACGCCCGCTCCACCGGCCTCTCCGACTACACCGCCAGCTACCGCAGCGGCATGGCCAAGTTCGAGGAGTTCCTGGGCTGGTGCCGGGAGCTGGAGATCCCCGCTGTCACCGCCTGGGTGCTCTCCACCGAGAACCTGGAGCGCCCGAGCGCCGAGCTCGACCCCTACCTCGACGTGCTCGTCGCCCTGTTCGGCCGGCTGCCCGTCCACGGGGCCCGGCTCGGCTTCGGACTGCGGGTGATCGGTAGCTTCGACCTCCTGCCCGCCCCGCTGGTGGCGGCGGCCAAGGAGGCGCGCGACTCCTGCCCGTCGGGCGACTGGCAGCTGACCATCGCCCTGGGCTACGGCGGCCGCCAGGAGATCGTCGACGCCTGCCGGGCCCTGGTCAACGACCTGGTGGCCGAGGGGGTGCCCCCCGAGGAGCTGGCCGCCCGCATCGACGCCGCCTCGGTGGCGGCCAACCTCTACACCGCCGACCTGCCCGACCCCGACCTCGTCATCCGCACCAGCGGCGAGGGCCGGCTGTCGGGGTTCCTGCTGTGGCAGGCGGCCTACGCCGAGTACGCCTTCGTCGACCCGTTCTGGCCCGCCTTCCGGCGGGTGGACTTCCTGCGGGCTCTGCGCGACTACGGGCGGCGCGAGCGGCGCTTCGGGCGCTGATGGCGACCACCGGCGTGCGGGTGGCCGACGCCCTGGACGGCCGTGTGCCGGTGGGGTCGACGGTCACGGTGAAGGGCTGGGCCCGCAGCCGCCGCGACTCCAAGGCCGGGGGCGGGCTCACCTTTCTCGCCCTCCACGACGGGTCGTGCTTCGCCCCCATCCAGGTGGTCGCCCGCCCCTCCCTGCCCAACTACGAGGACGAGGTCCTCCACGTCACCACCGGCTGCGCCCTGGTGGTCACGGGCACGCTGGTCGAGTCCAAGGGCGCGGGCCAGGCGGTCGAGATCGCGGCCGAGGCCGTCGAGGTGGTGGGCTGGGTCGACGACCCCGAGACCTACCCGGTCGCCCCCAAGCAGCACTCCTTCGAGTACCTCCGGGAGGTCGCCCACCTCCGCCCCCGCACCAACACGTTCAGCGCCATGGCCCGCCTGCGCCACTGCCTGGCCATGGCCGTCCACCGGTTCTTCGACGAGCGGGGCTTCTTGTGGGTGCACACCCCGATCATCACCGCCAACGACGCCGAGGGGGCGGGGGCCATGTTCCGCGTCTCCACCCTCGACAGGGTCAATGCCAGCCCCGGAGATGCCAGCCCCGGAGATGCCAGCCCGGGCAACGGCCAGACCGACTGGTCGCAGGACTTCTTCGGGCGGGAGACGCACCTCACCGTCTCCGGCCAGCTCAACGTGGAGAGCTACTGCCTGGCCATGAGCCGGGTGTACACCTTCGGGCCCACGTTCAGGGCCGAGAACTCGAACACCGCCCGCCACCTCGCCGAGTTCTGGATGGTCGAGCCGGAGATCGCCTTCGCCGACCTGAGCGACGACGCCGACCTGGCCGAGGCCTTCCTCAAGTTCGTCTTCGCCGCCGTCCTCGAGGAGCGGCAGGACGACATGGCCTTCTTCGCGCAGCGCATCGACCCCGACTGCGTGGGGCGGCTGGAGCGGTTCGTGGAGTCGAGCTTCGAGCGCATGGAGTACACCGACGCGGTGGCCGCCCTGGAGAGGGCGGCGGCCGGGGGGGTGGCCTTCGAGTTCCCCGTGGGGTGGGGCATGGACCTCCAGTCCGAGCACGAGCGCTACCTCACCGAGCAGCTGGTGGGCCGGCCGGTGGTGGTTCTGAACTACCCCAAGCAGATCAAGGCCTTCTACATGCGGGTCAACGACGACGGCCGCACGGTGGCGGCCATGGACGTGCTCGCCCCCGGCATCGGCGAGATCGTGGGCGGCAGCCAGCGGGAGGAGCGCCTCGACGTGCTCGACGCCCGCATGGCCGAGCTCGGCCTCGACCCCGCCCCCTACTGGTGGTACCGCGACCTGCGCCGCTACGGCACCGTCCCCCACGCCGGTTTCGGCCTCGGCTTCGAGCGCACCCTCCTCTACGCCACCGGCATGGCCAACATCCGCGACGTCATCCCCTTCCCCCGCACCCCCCGCAACGCCGACTTCTGAAGCGCCAGCCGTGGCCTCATGGGCTGCAGTAGGCCGACACCGCGCTCTGCAGCTGCTGCACGGAGAGGCCGTGGAAGTCGGCGGCGGCCTTCACGCTGCCGTGGACGGCGACCTGCTCGGCGACTGCCTTGCCGGTGCAGTTGGCCTCCCCAGGCGAGGCACCGGCGAAGCTGGCCACCAGCACCAGCTCCTGGTGCCGGTACTGGGGCACGAGCACGAGGCCTCCGCCGATCTCGGCACCGGTGATCTGGTCGAACTCGCCGGTGCGGGACCCGTAGGAGGCGATGACGAACGTGTCGAGGGGGGCAGGCTGGTAGCCGCCGGCCAGCTCCAGAGCCAGGGTTCCGCCGAAGCTGACCGGGCCGTGAACGCTCAGGAAGTCGTGCTCGCTCACCATCCCCGTGCCGGCGATCGAGATCGCCACCACGGAGGTGGGCCCGAGGGTGAGGTCGTCCTCGAACCGGCCCACCCCGTCGATCTCCAGCGTCCCGTCCAGGGTTGTGGAGCCGAAGACCCACGCCGGCCACGCCGTCCCGTCCATCACCAGCACGCCGTTGGAGGCCTGGTGCCACCCGCTGGTGAAGCGGATCGACCGCTCGGGCCCCACCCTCACCGTTGACGACACCGGGTCGGCGATGATGCCGTCGAAGACGAGGTCGCCGTCTACGGCGAGGATCTCGGTGGCGATGTCGAAGGGGCCGTCGAGATCGAGGAGGGCGGGCTCGACGACGAGGTCGCCGCCCGGGTCCGAAGGCGGGGTGCCGATCACCAGGGTGCCGCCGACCGGGCGGATGCGGGCGAAGTTCACCAGCTGCGACGTCCGGACCTCGCCGTGGCCCACGATCACCCCGGCGTTGCGTAGCGCGCCGATGCGGGCCTTCGCCGCCGGGTGCTGTAGCTGCAGCGCCCCGCCGAACTCGACGTCGCCTGTCATGGCCCGCACCTCGCCGGCCATGGCAGCCGTGCCCACCTGGAGGCGGGTCAGGGCACCGCCGGCGAGCTCGTCATCGTCGCCGCCGCCGCTGGCCGGAGCCAGGCGCAGCGGTCCCAGGGGGCTGTTCGGGCCGGCCACCCGCAGCTCGCCCCCGACGTGGAGCGCCCCTCCGGCCGTCCGGACGGTGTTCTGCTCGGAGACGTAGAGGTTGGCGACGCTGGCGCCGCCAGCCGGCGTCTCCCACACCTTGGCCCCCGCCACGGTGTTGACGACGTACACGTCGTCGCTCACCGACGGGGGCCGGCCGCCGATCCATGTCCCGCCGCTGGCCCAGTCCCCGGGCCCGGCCGTGTACTTGCGGGGCAGGTGGAGCTCCTGCCAGCCTCCAGCGAGCGAGAGGGCGAGGAGGTCGACGACGCTCGGGCGCATGCGGGCGAGAGGGAAGTCGCTCGACCAGTAAAGGGATTGGTGGGACGCGCACTCCCAGAGCGTGAAGCCGGCCAGTGTGGCTGCCTCATCAGGGTGATCTCCGACCTTGTGGTCGGGATCGGTCTTGCACTCCTGTATGCCGCCTAGTTCGAGGTGGACGCACTGCTGGGCCGGCGTGGCGTTGGGCAGGGCCTTGATCCCGATCGGCGAACCGCCGACGAGGTCGGCCGCCGGCCGGTAGGCGGGGTCGTCCGAGCCGTGGCACGCCGGGCCCGGGCCGACCTCAGGCCCGCCCGACAGTCCGAGGGCGTGGCCCATCTCGTGCAGCACGTGGGTGAGCAGGTCGGGTACGGCCTGCGTGCGGCCGACGTAGGCGACTTCCAGCACCTCGGGAGGGGCGCCGTCGAAGGCGGCGGCCTGCTCCGCCGGGTGGAGCGTCCGGTACAGCCGTGGTCGCATCTGGAACCCGTCGTCGTCATGAGGTGTGGGGTCGTACACGTACGGCGTGTGGGCGGGGATGCGGATCCGGCTCTCCACCGGCCGCTCGCTTCCGGCCTGGCGGGCAAGGACGAGGGCGTCGGGGTCCTTCTCGAACGGGCCGAGCCATGCCCAGCGGATCGCCACGTGGTGGTCGTCGCGGAGGATCGACCCGTACCAGGCCGCCGCCGCCTCCATGATGCTCTGCAACTCGCCGGTGCGGTCGTGACCGCCCTGGCACGCCCGCAGCGGCCCGGTGACGGTGGTCCCGTCGGTTCCGGTGTAGGTGGTGGCGGCGCACGGGTCCACCGCTCCCGGCAGGGTGGGGTCGTAGGCGATGGAGATGGTGGCCGCCGAAGCTGGCGGCGGCCACGTCACCGCCGCGCTGAGCTGGGCGGCCACCAGGGCGGTCGCCACCGCCAGGCCCCGGGCTCGGCGTCCCCTCACGGCTCGATCCCGTACCAGACCTTGAGGTGGACAGGAGCGGTGAATCGCAGGGGGGAGTAGGCGATCTCGTTGGGGAAGGTGACGAACGCCGGCAGGGACACCAAGCGCTCGTGCTCGAACCACGACGTCGACCCCGGTGGGCGGATGTCGAGGTCGACAGTGTTGAACGCCGTGTTCCAGGTCCAGCACGTCTCGCCCCAACCGGAGGCGTGGGGGAGGTCCTTCGGAAAGGAAGTCCCCTCGCACACGCCGCCGGAGTTGGTGTTCTGCGTCACCTGCACGGCCACGAACAGCCACTGGGGAGCATCCAGCACGGTCACCGCCCGGGCGCCGGGCAGCGCCGCCGGCAGCGCCGGCGCGCCGTAGTTGAGCTCCTCGAACCTCCACTCCCAGTCGACGTTGAAGTAGAAGCTGAAGTCGTTGCAGCAGGACGCCTTCTCGTCAATTGGGAACGCCCCGAAGTCGACCGTGGCGAACCGCCGTAGGGTCGTGAACTTCCCGGATGCGGCGGAGATGTGCCCCTGGGAGTCCTGGGCCGTCACGTTGACCTGGTAGGTCGTGTTGGCCTCGAGGTCGAGGAAGTCCTTGGTGAAGGTGGTGGCGCCCGGCCCGCTGTCGCCGACCCCGGAGTACATGGGGCCGATCACGTTGAGGATGATGCGGGCCGGGGTGTCGGTCTTCACCACGAGGCGGGCGCCCGGCCCCTTGGCGTAGGCCACCCCACTGGTTATGCACTGGATGGCGCAGCCGGGCCCACCCTTGAAGTTGGCCGCGCCCTGCATGCCGCCGCCTTGGGCCGCTTCCGAGCAGCCGGGCGTGGCGGCGCGCTCGTCACCACTGGGGCCCGGGCGGGCGCAGCCGGGGGCGGCCAACCCGTCGCGGGGGCCGCCCTCGCGGTCCGGCTCCAGCACTCCCAGCACCACCTCGTCGGGTGCCGGTCCCGGCGGCGGCGCCAGGGCCCGGCCTCCGGCCCGCTCGTCGGGCCGGCCCTGGGCGGGCACGGCCGCCACCTGGGTCACGAACAGTGCGATGAGAACCAACACCATCGTCGGTCCCCTGCGTGAGCGGTTCATCGGGCGCCCTTTCCGTGGCTTGCACGCCGCCCGGCGGTGCGCGTGGGGGAGGGTCCCGATCGAGATCCGCAACCACGTCGCCGCCGTCCGACTGGTTCTCGCCCACTCAAGCACGCCTCTCCACGGGGCGGATCAGGGAAATCCCTAGTAGTGCTTCCCCCCGGCCCGGAGCAGGCGGGCGGTGAGCTGGGAGCGGGAGCGTACGTGGAGCTTGGCGAAGACGTTGCCGAGGTGGTACTCGACCGTCTTGACGGAGACCATGAGCTCGGCTGCGATCTCGCGGTTGGCCCTCCCGCCGGCGGCCAGGTGAGCGACCGAGCGCTCCTGGCTGGTCAGACGTGGGACCGGGTCGCGGTCGTCATCGGAGACGCCCATGCCGAGGGCCTCCAGCTCCTGCTCGCAACGGCGCAGCAGGGGCCCGGCGCCGAGGCGGACCAGCTCGGAGCGGGCCGACAAGAGAGGCCCCAGCGCCGCCCGCCGGCGGCCGTGGCGACGGAGCACGACCCCGCAGTCCACCTCGACCTGTGCCTGCACGAAGGGCATGGCGGCCTGGCGGGCGGCGGCCAGGGCAGCCTCGAAGCACTGGCGGGCGCCGGCGGCATCCCCCTGGGCGGCGGCGATCAGCCCCCGCACCCTCGACGCGCCGCAGCGGGCGCCCAGCCGTCCCCTGGACTGCGCCCGGGCCTCGAGCGGCGCCAGCACCGCCTCCGCCTCGGCCAGTTGGCCTAGGCGGACCAGGGCCTCGGCGTACAGCTCACGCCACGGCTGCACGTTGGGATCCTCGATCGGCTCCATCCCAGCCAGGTCGAGGATGCTCGTGCAGGCGGCGGCCTGCTGGTGGGCGTCCCCGGCCGACTGGGCCAGGCGGGCGGCGGCCACCGCGGCCCACATGCGCTGGGCGGGGTCGGTGGCCGCCTCCGCCGACGCCCGGGCGTGGGCGCCGGCCCGCTCGGGCTCGCCCCGGGCGGCAGCCACGAACGTGGCGACGGCGTGGCTCATGGCCAGCCCGGGCACGAAGCCGGCGTCCTCGGCGGTGGAGATGGCGATGTCGGCGTGGAGGGCGGCGTTGTCCCAGTGCCCCAGCCGGTACTCGGCGTCGGCCAGGTAGAAGAGGGCGTTGATGGCGAGAGTGAGCGGTCCTCGTCTCCGGCAGGCCCGGCTGACGGCGGCGAAGTCGGCCATCGCTCCCGCCAGATCGTCGTTCCACACCCGGAGGACGCCCCTGGCCAGCAGCTCATCGACCTGGTCGGGCCGGGGATCGGGCAAGAGGTCGGGCAGGCCGATCCCTGCCAGCACACCGGCGAGATCGTCGCAGGTCATGGCCAGGGCGACGGGCAGCATCAGGCGGGGCGGGTACGACATGCAGACCACCCCGTCCGGGTCCCACTCCAGGGCCCGGCGCGCCCACATCACCGCGTCTGCGCCCCGACAGGAGTTGAGGTGATGGGTCGCGTTCATGCCGGCGATGCGCGCCGCCAGGTGCGGTTCGGCGGTGGGCTCGCACCGCGCCCACGCGTCGGCCAGCAACGCCTCTCCCTCCTCCGGCCTTCCGGCGAAGAAGGCCGTCGTCGCCATCACGTAGCTCCTGCGGGCTGAGTCGTCCCAGGCCTCCGCCTCCTCGGCCAGCGAGCCGGCCGCGAGGAGATCGCCGGCCGCGAGGAGGAAGTCGATGGCATCGACGGTGAGCTGCTCGGCCTCGGCCCGCACCGGAGTGAGCCGGCTGGCGGCCACCGCCGCATCGGCCGACGCCGCCCACGCCCGGCGGGCCGCCTGCTCCCCCGCGTACGCCCGCAGGTCGGCTGCCAGTGCCGCGTCGGGCGCGGTTGCTGCGGCGGTGCGATGGCGAAGGGCCGTCCCCGGCTCGGCCACCAGCGCGGCCGCCCGCGTGTGGAGGGCGGCCCGTTGGCCGGGCCCGAGGTGGTGGTAGACGGCGGCCCGGACCAGCGGATGCGCGAAGGCGACGGGAGGAGCGGGAGCGCCGTCGCCGGCGGCCAGCAGGTCGGCTCCGGCGGCCTCTTCGAAGGCCCGCAGCGGGTCAGATACGCCGGCCAACCCGCCGGCCAGGTCGAGTGGCCAGCGGGTGCCGAGGACGGCGCCTGCTCTCACCAGGCGTCGGGTTGCCGCCGAGCACGACGAGAGCCGGTCCAGCACGAGGGCGGCATAGGACCGGGGCGCGGGCAGGGGGCCGGCATCGCCGCCGGCCAGCCGCTCGCTCCCGACCTCCCGCAGCAGAGCGGTGGCGTGGAGAGGATTGCCCTCGGTGTGGTGGTGGAGGCGGCGAGCGGCGGCGGCCGTCAGCGACCCGGTGCCGACGGCATCGGCCAGCTCTGCCAGCTCAGCGGGCGTGAGGCCCCCGAGCCGTAGGCGGGCCCCCGCCTCATTGTCGACCAGCCGCCCCACGGTCGAGGCCAGGCGCCACATCTCCTCCTCGCGGCCCACCAGCAGGGCGAGGACCTGATCGACCCGCAGCCGGCGGAGGGCGAAGGCGACGGCCTGCAGTGATGGCGCATCGGCCCAGTGGGCGTCGTCGAGGACCACCACCACCAGGCCCTTCCCCTGGAGGTCGGCGAGGAGCTCGAGGAAGGCCGCTCCGGCCACGAGCGGGTCGGTCACTGCCTCGACGGCGCCGGCTCCCGCGCTCGCCCGCAGCTGGTCGAGGATGCCGAACGGGAGCGACCTCTCGATCTCATCGCCGGTGGCCCGCAGGACGACGGCGTGGGTCAGGTCGGCGAGGATGCGCCGGACCAGCACGGTCTTGCCGATCCCGGCGGGGCCTTCGACGACGATCGTGCGGGGTGC
>DATLGZ010000032.1:0-4092 GCA_035540235.1 Acidimicrobiales bacterium
GTCGAGCGCATCGCGGCCAACGCGGCGGCCCACGGCGTGGAGGTCGACGTGGTGGAGGGCGACGCCCCCGCCGTGCTCGCCGGCCTGCCCGACCCCGACCGGGCCTTCGTGGGCGGTGGGGGGCTCGACGTGCTCGACGCGGTGCTGGCCCGGCTGGCGCCGGGCGGGCGGGTGGTCGCCACCTTCGCCGCCCTCGACCGGGCGGCCGGGGCGGGCCAGCGGCTGGGCCACCTGGTGCAGGTCGGCGTCTCCCGGGCCGCGACCCTGCCCGACGGCGGGATCCGCCTGGCCGCCGAGAACCCGGTGTTCGTGGCGTGGGGGCCGGAGGAGTGAGGGTCGTCAGCGTGTCGGTGACTGCGGCCGGGGCCGCGCTGGCCGACCGGCTCCCGTACGAGCACGTGGGCGGCGGGGCCGGCGACACCGTGCGGGCGCGCTGGGCCGAGGTCGACGGGTTCGTCCTGTTCCTGGCCGTCGGCGCCGCGGTGCGCATCATCGGCCCCCTGCTGGCGGACAAGTCCACCGACCCGGCGGTGGTCTGCGTGGACGAGAGCGGCCGGTTCGCCGTCGCCCTGTGCGGGGGCCACGCCGCAGGGGCCAACGCCCTGGCCCGGACCGTCGCCGAGGCCCTGGGGGCCACACCCGTGGTGACCACGGCCACCGACGCCGCCGGCGTGCCCGCCCTCGACCAGCTCTCCGGGCTCACGGCGGCGGGCGACGTGGCCGGGGTCACCAGGGCCATGCTCGACGGCCGGCCGCCCCGGATAGAGCACGAGCTGCCGTGGCCGGTGCCGCTGGTCGCCGGCGGCGGTCCGGAGCGGGTCGTGGTGACCGACCGGGCGATGGAGCCGGCGGCGGGTCTCGTCGCCCTGCACCCGCCGTCGCTGGTCGTGGGCGTGGGTGCGTCGTCGAACGCCCCGGCGGATGCGGCCGCCACCCTGCTCGACGCCGCCCTGGCCGGCCTCGCCCGGGCGTCGGTGGCCGAGGTGGCCACCATCGACAGGCGGGCCGGCGACCCGGTGGTCACCTCGCTGGGGTTGCCGGTGCGGGCCTTCGCCGCCGAGGCGCTGGCCACGGTCGACGTGCCCACGCCCAGCGAGGCCGTGCGCGCCGCCGTGGGCACGCCCAGCGTGGCCGAAGCCGCCGCCCTCCTCGCCGCCGGCCCCGGCGCCGAGCTGGTGGTGGCGAAGGTGGCGGGCAAGGAGGCCACCGTGGCCGTCGCCCGCCGGCGCGGGCCTCGGGGCCACCTGGCCGTGGTGGGGCTCGGGCCCGGCGGGGCGGCCCACCGCACACCGGCGGCGGAGGCCGCCGTCCGGCGGGCCGAGGTGGTGATCGGCTACGGGCCCTACGTCGACGCCTGCGCCGATCTGCTCACCGCCGCCCAGGAGGTCGTGCGCAGCCCGATCGGGGAGGAGACGGTGCGGGCCAAGCAGGCGGTGGCCGAGGCCGCGGCCGGGCGGCGGGTGGCCCTGGTGTGCTCGGGCGACGCCGGCGTCTACGCCATGGCCTCCCTGGCCCTGGAGGTGGCCGAGGGGGTGGACGTGGAGGTTCTGCCGGGTGTCACCGCCGCCCTGGCCGCCGCCGCCCTGCTCGGGGCGCCCCTCGGCCACGACCACGCCCTGATCAGCCTGTCCGACCTGCTCACGCCCTGGGCCGCCATCGAGGCCCGCCTGCGGGCCGCGGCGGTGGCCGACCTCGCCGTCGCCCTCTACAACCCCCGCAGCCGGGGCCGGACCTGGCAGTTCGACGCCGCCCTCGACATCCTCCGGGAGCACCGGTCGCCCACCACGCCGGTCGGCGTGGTCACCGACGCCATGCGCCCCGGCCAGTCGGTGATCCTCACCACGCTGGGCGACGTCGACCCGGAGACGGTCGGGATGACGACGTGCGTGATCGTGGGATCGTCCACCACCAGGGTCGTCGCCGGCCGCATGGTCACGCCCCGGGGGTACCGGCCGTGAGCGCGGCCGTCACCATCGACCTCCGCTGCACCGGCTGCGGCGCCTGCATCGTCACCTGCCCGGAGCGGGCCCTGGCCCGGGCCCCCAAGCGCCCCCTCGTCATCACCGAACGCTGCACCACCTGCATGGCCTGCATCGAGGTGTGCCCAGTAGACGCTGTTTCTTTGGCGGCGGGCACCCGGGTCCTTCGGACCACGCCCGCCGCTGCCGGTGGGGGCCCCAGCCCCACCGGCCCGCACCCCGCCGCGCCGACTGGCAGGGCGGTGCCGGCGTGACCGTCCACCCGATCGAGGCCGAGAGTTACCGGATCCTGGCCGAGCGGGTCGACCTGTCGCGCTTCGGGCCCCTGGCCGCCGCCGTCGTGGCCCGGGTCATCCACGCCAGCGCCGACCTGGAGTACGCCATGACCATGGTCGTCGAGGACGCGGCGGTGCAGGCGGGCGTGGACGCCCTGGCCGCTGGGGCGCCGGTGATCGCCGACGTGGAGATGGTCCGCCACGGCATCACCGGCGTGGACAGCCGGTGCTACCTCCCCCAGGAGGCGGCCGGTGGCACGACCCGCAGCGCGACCGGCATGGCCCGGGCCGCGGCGGCCCACCCCGAGGGGGCCATCGTCGTCGTGGGCTGCGCCCCCACGGCCCTGGAGGAGGTGGTCCGCCTCCACGAGGCCGGCCGGTTCCGCCCGGCGCTGGTCATCGGGATGCCGGTCGGGTTCGTGGGCGCGGCCGAGTCCAAGGCGCGGCTGCGGGCCTCGGGGCTCGCGGGGGCGGCCATCAGCAACGTCGGCGAGAAGGGCGGGAGCGCGGTGGCCGCCGCCGCGCTCAATGCGATCGCGAGGAGAGCCCGTGGGTAACCAGCCGTCGCTGCTCATCGTGGGCCACGGGAGCCGGTCGGCGGCCGGCGTGGCCGAGTACTGGGACCTGGCCCGGGTCGTGACCGAGGCCGCGCCGACCCTCGACGTCGGCTGCGGGTTCATCGAGCTGGCTGCCCCCGACCTGGACACGGCCGTCGACCGCCTGGTGGACCGGGGGGCGGCGTCGGTGGTCGCCGTGCCCCTCGTCCTGCTGGGCGCCGGCCACATGAAGGACGACGGCCCCGCCGCCCTCCACCGGGGCCGCCACCGCCACCCCGGCGTGCAGTTCGCCTACGCCCGCCACCTGGGGCTGCACCCGCTGGTCCTGGCCGTGGCCACCGATCGCATCCGGGAGGCGGTGGGCGGCGGCGACCCGGGCCAGACGGCGGTCGTCATCGTCGGCCGGGGTTCGTCGGACCCCGACGCCAACGCCGACCTGTACAAGGTCGCCCGCCTCCTCTGGGACTCCAGGGGGCTGGCCATGGTGGAGGCGGCCTTCGTGTCGCTGGCCCAGCCGTCGGTGCCCGCCGCCCTGGAGCGCTGCCGGCGCCTGGGCGCCGAGCGCATCGTCGTCGTGCCCTATTTTCTCTTCACAGGTGTCCTCGTCGATCGCATCGCCGACCAGGTGGCCGGGTGGGCCGCCGCCCACCCGGACCTCCATGTGCGGCCCGGCCCCCACCTCGGCGCCGACCCGCGCATCGCCCGCCTGGTCCTCGAGCGCTACGCCGAGGCCCTGGCCGGCGGGGCCCACATGAACTGCGACCTGTGCGTGTACCGGCACCAGCTGCCGGGCTACGAGCACCGGCACCACCACCACGGAGAGGAGGTGATCGAGATTGGAGAACACCATTGAGCGCATCGCCATCCCGGCCTGGGCCTGGCTGGTCCTGGCCCTCGCCATGGCCACCGTGTACGCCCTCAGCATGGAGAACGGGGCCACCCTCAAGGCGGGGGCCACCGTCCTCCACGAGCTGTTCCACGACGGGCGCCACTTCCTGGGCGTGCCGTGCCACTAGCGGCGGGCACCCGGGTCCTTCGGACCACGCCCGCCGCGTGCCGGCGGGGGCCCCTGCCCCGCCGGCGAGCCGGACCTGTTCACTGACCACGAAGGGCCGCCGCCCGACCGGGCGACCCCACCCGATTGACCAAACGAGAGGAGACGCGGTGATCCGCCGGTTGTTGAAGCAGGGCGTGCTGGCCGGCATGGCCGCCGGCGGGGCGCTCGCGCTCGTGCTGCGCCTGATCGGCGAGGGGCCGATCGGGCGGGCGGTGGGCCTGGAG
>DATLGZ010000033.1:0-1736 GCA_035540235.1 Acidimicrobiales bacterium
GTCCACGGCGACGCCGCCGACCTGGCCGTGCTGCAGCGGGCCGGGATCGGCAACGCGTCGGCGGTGGTGATCACCACCCACGACGACGACGTGAACGTGTACCTCACGCTGTACTGCCGCCGCCTCCGCCCGCACGCCCAGGTCATCGCCCGGGCCAACCTCGACCGCAACGTCTCGACGCTGCACCGGGCGGGCGCCGACTTCGTGCTCTCCTACGCGTCTACCGGCGCCACCGCCATCTGGAACCTGCTCACGGCCGACACCACCCTGCAGCTGGCCGAGGGCCTCGACGTGTTCCGCCTGCCCGTTCCCCGCCCCCTGGTCGGGAAGTCGCTGGCCCAGTCCGGCATCCGGTCGGGGACCGGCTGCAACGTGGTGGCGGTGGTGCGGGACGGGGCCATGGAGCCCAACCCCGACCCCTTCGTCCCCCTGGAGGCGGGCAGCGAGCTGGTCCTGATCGGCGACAGCGACGCCGAGCAGCGCTTCCTCGACCGCTACCCCCGCGACCGTGGCCGCCAGGGGGCGGTCACAGCTTCTCTTCGACCTCCCGGCCCAGGACCCGGCTCAGCACCCGCTTGACGTCCCGCAAGTGGTGCGAGCCCTCGTGGACGGCGTTGCGGGCCACGTCGATGGCCTCTCGCTCGCCGTAGTCGTAGGTGCCGACCCGGTTCCACTCGTCGGCCCCGGTGTACTCGATGGCCATGGACAGGTCGGCGCACGCCGACTCCAGCTCGGCGATGGCGGTCAGCAGCGACCAGTCGTTGTAGTCCTGCTCCTCGGCCTGCTCGTCGGGGTCCCACGAGAACAGGTGGGGGTTGTCCTCGTTGACGATCTGGCGGATGGCGGGCGCCATCAGGTCGAGGGTCTGGGCCACGTGGCAGGTGTACTCCAGTGCCGACCACACCCCGGGCTCGGGCCGGGTGCGGATGATCGCCTCCAGGTCCTCGTCGGGCTCGAAGCTCTGGGTGAGCAGCGAGCGGTAGCGGCGGGGGAACGTCCGCACCGCCCCGGCCGCGTCGCGCGGCGAGATCGTGTCGTAGTCGAGTCCGCACTCCGGGCACACCCAGCTGATGGTCATCCCGCCCCCTCCCGCACCGACCGCAGCACCCTACCGATGTCGAGCAGGTGGTGGTTGCCCTCGTGGACCGCCCGCCGGGCGGCGAAGGCGGCGGTGCGGGGGTTGCCCCGCGGCACGTGGGCCCGCGCCCACCCCTCCTCCGGCATCGACTCGAACGTGGCCGCCAGCCGGTCGGCGTTGGCGGCCAGGTCGTCGGCCACCGCCGCCGGGTCGGCCTCGTTGTAGCGGCCCGCCTCGGCCGCCTCGTCGGGGCCGGGGGCCTCGACCACGAACCCGTCGTGGTCGAGCGACCGCCGCACCCACTCGTCGTACCAGGCGAACACGTCCCGCACGTGGGCCGCGTACTCGAGGGCCGACCACGTGATCGGCCCCGCCGGCGGGCGGGTGCGGATCAGGGCGTCGCCGTCCTCGCCGGGCAGGAAGCGGGTGAGGGGCGCCCGGTAGCGCCTGGCGAACCGGCGCAGGGCGGCGGGCACGTCCGCCAGCGAGACCGTGGCGTCGGAGAACCCGCACTCCGAGCAGTCGTTGGTCTCGCTCATTCCGCCTTCTTGGCCACCTTGTCGACGAGGTGGGCGGGCAGGAGGTCGTAGTGGCTGTGGCGCACGCTGAAGCGCCCCCGGCCGCCGGTGAGCGAGCGGAGGTCGATCGAGTAGCGCAG
>DATLGZ010000034.1:0-8344 GCA_035540235.1 Acidimicrobiales bacterium
CGGGAGGGGTCGGCGGCGTCGAAGAAGCCCTTGCCCTCGACCTCCGTGAAGGACCCCCGCACCTTGGTGACCATGGCGTGGCGGGCGACGAAGCCGAGGCGGCTGTGGACCGGGTCGAGGGTGTAGGTGCCCGTCAGGGCCGGCGTGGCGGTCAGGTTGCTCATCCCACTCTCCCATCTATCGTTGAACCGTCAACTACAGGCGTTCCAACCTGGTTGATTGTTCAACTATTCCCGGGCGGGGCTCGCAGGCGGGTCTGACCGTCACCGCGGTGTCAGAGAAGCAACAGGATGAGGAGGATGATCAGCAGGACGCCGCCCAGGCCGATCCCGGGGGTCCGGTAGGTGCCACCTCCGTAACCGAAGGCCCCGACGAGCACGGCCACGAGCAGCACCAGCAGCAGGATCTCGATTATTCCCATGGCTCTCGCTTGCCCAGCGAGGGCCTCGCCGAATCATGGGACCGCTCCGGCGGCCTCCCTGCCGCTCGGCTGGCTCGCCCCCGCCTACCAGGCCCAGCTGCCCCGGGCGAGGGTGAGGCGCAGGGTCGCCTCGGCCCGGGCCATACGGCGCCGGCTGACGCGGCGGAGAGCACGCTCCACTGCGCTGCGGTTTCCGCAGGAGAGGGACAGGAGCCGTTCCACTGCGAGCTCCGGGTCGGCGCCGGGGTCCAGCATCAGGGATACCGCCGCCCTGGCCAGGACTTCGTCGAGTGGGCGTTCGAGGACCGGCAAGCTCATGGTGCTGCGACGACGAGGGCCATGGACGCAATGGTGCGCCGCCGCCGCGACCGGGGGAATAGGCCGAACGACCTAATTTGGGTCAGCCCCCCGCCCCAGGAGGTCCGTCATGGCCGATGTCGCCGCCGCCCCGCTGTCCGCCGAGGAGCTCGCCCGTCTGGACGACTACTGGCGGGCCGCCAACTACCTCTCCGTCGGCCAGATCTACCTGCTGGACAACGCCCTGCTGACCGAGCCCCTGCGGCCCGAGCACGTCAAGCCCCGCCTGCTGGGCCACTGGGGGACGACTCCGGGCCTGAACTTCGTCTACGTCCACCTCAACCGGGTGATCAAGGCCCAGGACCGTTCCGTCCTCTACATCTGCGGGCCGGGCCACGGTGGGCCGGGCATGGTGGCCAACACGTGGCTGGAGGGCACCTACAGCGAGATCTACCCGAACGTGTCGCGCGACGTCCAGGGCATGCAGCGGCTGTTCCGGCAGTTCTCGTTCCCCGGCGGCGTCCCCAGCCACGTCGCCCCGGAGACGCCCGGGTCGATCCACGAGGGAGGCGAGCTGGGCTACGCCCTGTCCCACGCCTACGGCGCGGCCCTGGACAACCCCGACCTGCTGGTCGCCTGCGTGATCGGCGATGGCGAGGCGGAGACCGGCCCGCTGGCCACCAGCTGGCACGCCAACAAGTTCCTCGACCCGGCCAGCGACGGGGCGGTGCTCCCCATCCTCCACCTCAACGGCTGGAAGATCGCCAACCCCGCCGTGCTGGCCCGCATCCCCCACCAAGAGCTGGTGCGGCTGCTCGAGGGTTACGGCCACAAGCCCTACTTCGTGGAGGGGGAGGAGCCGGAGGCCATGCACCAGGCCATGGCCGCCACCCTCGACGCCGTCACCGCCGAGATCGACGAGATCCAGGAGCAGGCCCGGGCCCGGGGCGGCGGCGGCCCTCACACCCGGCCCCGCTGGCCGATGATCGTCCTGCGCTCGCCCAAGGGCTGGACCGGTCCCGCCGAGGTGGACGGCCTGCCGGTGGAGGGCACCTGGCGCTCGCACCAGGTGCCGCTGTCCGGGACCCGCACCAATTCGGCCCACCTCAAGGGCCTCGAGGAGTGGCTGCGCAGCTACCGGCCCCAGGAGCTGTTCGACGAGCAGGGGCGGTTGCGACCCGACCTGGCCGACCTCGCCCCCACCGGCCAGCGGCGCATGGGGGCCAACCCTCACGCCAACGGCGGCCTCCTCTTGCGCGACCTGGAGCTGCCCGACTTCCGCGACTACGCGGTCGAGGTGACCAAGCCGGGCACGACCCACTCCGAGCCCACCCGGGTGCTGGGCACCATGCTGCGCGACGTCTTCCGCCTCAACGAGGACCATCGCAACTTCCGCATCGTCGGCCCCGACGAGACCGAGTCCAACCGCCTGGGCGCCGTCTACGAGGCGACCGGCAAGGCGTGGATGGCAGAGACGAGCCCGGTGGACGTGCACCTCCAGCCCGATGTGCGGGTGATGGAGATGCTGTCGGAGCACACCTGCCAGGGATGGCTGGAGGGCTACCTGCTCACCGGCCGCCACGGGCTCTTCTCGTGCTACGAGGCCTTCATCCACATCGTCGACTCGATGTTCAACCAGCACGCCAAGTGGCTGAAGGTGACGCGAGAGCTCGAGTGGCGCCGCCCCGTGGCGTCGCTGAACTACCTGCTCACGTCGCACGTCTGGCGCCAGGACCACAACGGGTTCTCCCACCAGGACCCGGGCTTCATCGACCACGTCGTCAACAAGAAGGCCGACGTCATCCGGGTCTACCTGCCGCCCGACGCCAACACCCTGCTGTCGGTGGCCTACCACTGCCTGCGCAGCCGCAACTGCGTCAACGTGATGGTGGCGGGCAAGCAGCCCTGCCTCAACTGGCTCAGCATGGAGGACGCCGTGCTCCACTGCGCCCGCGGCCTGGGCATATGGGACTGGGCCAGCACCGATGACGACGGCGACCCCGACGTGGTGCTGGCCTGCGCGGGCGACATCCCGACCCTGGAGACGCTGGCGGCGGCGTCGATCATCCGCGAGCACATGCCCGCCCTCAAGGTGCGCATCGTGAACATCGTCGACCTCATGCGCCTCCAGTCGGAGAGCGAGCACCCCCACGGCCTGTCCGATCGCGACTTCGACGCCATCTTCACCGAGGACAAGCCGGTGATCTTCGCCTACCACGGCTACCCCTGGCTGATCCATCGCCTCACCTACCGCCGCACCAACCACAAGAACATCCACGTGCGGGGCTACAAGGAGGAGGGCACCACCACCACCCCCTTCGACATGGTGGTGCTCAACGACATGGACCGCTTCCACCTGGTCATGGACGTGATCGCCCGCGTGCCCGGCCTCGGCCAGCGGGCCGCCCGGGTCAACCAGCTCATGCTCGACAAGCGCACGCGCCACTGGGCGTGGACCCAGGAGTACGGCGAGGACCTCCCCGAGGTGCGGGACTGGACATGGCCGGGCTGATACTGGTCGTCAACCCCGGTTCGAGCAGCCTCAAGCTGCGCCTGCTCGGGCCCAAGGACGAGGTCGAGGAAGCGCACGACATCGAGCACTGGAACGGGTCGGCGGAGGTGCCCGAGCTGGCCGAGCTGGCGGCCGGGGCGTCAGCCGTGGGCGTGCGGGTCGTCCACGGCGGGCGGTCGTTCCCGGGCCCGTGCCGGGTCGACGACGCGGTCGTGGACAGGCTCGAGGCCTTGGCGCCGCTGGCCCCGCTGCACCAGCCCCGCTCGGTCGCCGCCCTGCGGGCGGTGCGGGCGACCCGCCCCGGCGTGCCCGTCGTGGCCTGCTTCGACACCGCCTTCCACGCGTCCCTCCCACCCGAGGCGGCCACCTACGCGCTGCCGCGGGAGTGGAACGAGCGGTGGGGGCTTCGCCGCTACGGCTTCCACGGGTTGTCTCACCAGTACGCGGCCCGGCGGGTCGCCGACTGGGTCGGCCCGTCCGCCCGCACCGTCGTCTGCCACCTGGGGGCGGGGGCGTCGCTGTGCGCCGTGCGCGACGGGCGCTCGCTCGACACCACGATGGGGTTCACGCCCCTCGAGGGCCTGGTGATGGCGACCCGCAGCGGCACCGTCGACCCCGGCCTGGTGCTGTGGCTCGTCACCGAGGCGGGGCTGGCCGCCGGCGAGGTGGCCGACCACCTGGAGCGGCGATCGGGCCTGGCCGGGCTGAGCGGCACCTCGGGAGATCTGCGTGAGGTGCTGGAACGGGTCGGGGGGGGCGACCGGTCGGCGTGCCTCGCCTTCGACGTCTACATCCACCGGCTGCGGCGAGAGATCGGCGCCATGGTGGCGGCGCTGGGCGGCCTGGATGTGCTCGTCTACACCGGCGGGGTGGGGGAACGGGCCTCGGTGGTGCGGGCGGCGGTGGCCGAGGGCCTGGCCTACCTGGGGGCGGCGATCGACGAGGCCCGCAACGCCTCGACCACCTGGGACGGCGAGATCACCGCGCCGGGGGCGGCCGTCCGCACCCTGGTGCTCACGGCGCGGGAGGACGTGGAGATCGCCACCGAGGTCCGCCAGGTCGTCGGCGGCTGACCGCGGCCCCGGCGGGAGCAGCGGCAGCGGTACGGTCCGTCGCCGTGACGGCCATGCGGGCGCTGTTCTGCGGCGTGCGGGGTTCCACTCCTGCGCCCGGCCCCGACTTCGTGCGCTACGGGGGCAACACGTCGTGCGTGGCGGTGTCTCGGGGCGAGGACGACCCGGCCCTGGTCCTCGACGCGGGGACCGGCCTGGCCCGGCTGTCGGCGTCGCTCGGCGGCCGTCCGTTCCGGGGGACGATCCTGCTCGGCCACCTCCACTGGGACCACACCCACGGCATCCCCTTCTTCCCGGCCGGCGACCACCCCGGCGCCCAGGTCGACCTCCTCATGCCGGCCCAGGGCGACGCCGAGGCGGTGCTGGCGCGCGCCATCTCCCCGCCCCACTTCCCGATCACGCCCGCCGACCTGCGGGGGCGGTGGCGGTTCGCGGGCATCGAGGAAGGCGCCCACCGGGTGGAGGGCTTCGACGTGCTGGCCCGGGAGATCCCTCACAAGGGCGGGCGGACCTTCGGCTACCGGGTCTCGGACGGGCACAGGGCTCTCGCCTACCTATCCGACCACTGGCCCGTCGCCCTGTCGCCCGGACCGGAGGGGTGGGGCGACTACCACGAGGCGGCCATGGCCCTGGCCGGCGGCGTCGACCTGCTCATCCACGACGCCCAGTACACCCCGGCCGACTTCGAGGCCAACAAGGACTTCGGGCACTCGACCGTGGGTTACGCGGTGGGCCTGGCCGAAGCCGCCGGCGTCGGGACGCTGGCTCTGTTCCACCACGACCCCTGCCGCACCGATCAGGAGATCGACGCCCTGCTGGCGTCGATCGGCGAGCGGGCGACCCGCGTGGTGGCCGCCGCCGAAGGGCTGGCGATCGCTCTGTGACCTGACCAGATCTGAGCGCCGATGGCCGGCGGTCGAGCCCGTAATCTGGGCGGCGAGGTGGGGAGCGACGAGGTGGGGAGCGACGAGCCGGAGAACCTGATCGACGAGATGATGGCCGCGTCGCGGGTCTTCGTGGCCATCGTGGCACGGTCCCTCGCCGAGCTGGCGCCCGACCTCACCCTGCCCCAGTACCGGGTGCTGGTGGTGCTGGCGACGGAAGGCAGCCAGAACATGAACGGGCTGGCCGCCGCCCTGGGCGTGACGCCCTCGACGGCCAGCCGCCTCTGTGAGCGCCTCGTGCAGCGGAAGATGGTCTCCCGCCGCACCAGCCGGACCGACCGGCGGGAGGTGCGGCTGTCGATCACCGATCACGGGCGGGACCTGTTCGACCAGGTGATGGCCCACCGCCGGGCGCTGCTCGGCCCCCTCGTGGCTGCCGTCCCGGAGTCGAGCCGGGCCGAGCTGCTGGCCGCCCTGCGGGCGATCAACGGCAAGGCGGGCCATGGCTCGCCCTGACCCGCCGGCTGTGGTCGGGTGCCCGTCGATGCGGCGGGACTAGATACTGATCGCATCTAGGTGCAGATGGCGTTACAGGTGAGGTTACAGATCGACGTCTTCGCTTGTACCAACAGTTGGGTGATGCAACGATCGCCGGAGCGGGCGCAGGAGGCTGCGCCGCCAAAGAGAGAGAGCCCCGGAAGGGAGAAAGGCGAGGTGGAGATCGGGAGATGAACCTCAGACGGAAATGCACGCTCGCGTTCGGCGGGGCGGCCGGCGCGCTGGTGATCGCCGGCGCGTCGGCCTTCGCCTGCACCAACCTGGCCACCCTCAACCTGTCCAGCACGGCCGGCAAGGCGGGTGACACCGTCACCGTCACCGGATCTTCGTTCCGGGTCGACCGCACCGACGTCGCCCGGTCGCTGCCGGTCGTCCTGCGTTGGAACGGGACGGAGGGCACGGTCCTGGCCGAGGCCCAGCCCGACCGGGCCGGCAACATCTCGGCCACCTTCGCCGTGCCCGACGGCCAGCCCGGCTACTACGTGATCGTCGCCACCCAGCGCAACGACCAGGGCGTCGACCAGTACGGGACGCCCGCCCGGGCCAGCTACCAGATCCTCGGGCCCAATGGCCAGTCCGTCGTGCAGCCGGCGGGCACGCCCGCCACTGCCGTCGGCAGCGAGGGCAGCTCCTCGGGCGTCATCGCCCTGACCATCGCCCTCGGTGCGCTCGGTCTCGGCCTGTTCGGCGCCGGCTTCGTCGCCTTCGCCCGCCAGGCCCGCCGCGCCCCGTCGGCGGCCCCCGTCCGCAAGTAGCCCGCCTGCCACGAAGCCGGGCGCCCATCTCGGTGGGCGCCCGGCTTCTTGGCGTCTCAGCTTTCCGCCAACTGCTCGGGCGAGATGCGGACGGGCACGCCAACGGTCGTGCCATCGCCTTCGAATCGCACCTCCACCGGGCTGGCGCTCGGCGACTCGGCCCGGAAGCGGAAGTGGAGGCGGCCGTCGCGAGCCTCCACCCCCACGAGGGTGACCGCCGGCGCCGGGGGCAGGCAGCGCCAGCTCCCCGCCGCCTCCGGCAGCGAGACCTCGAACAGGCAGCCCGCCACCACCCAGAGTTGGGCCGGCCCGGCCAACACCGCCTGGGCCTCCCCCTCGACCGGGTGTGACCGCCGCCTGGTGAGCCGGTCAGCCAAGGCGCTTCAACGCCGACCGGGCCGCCCACCAGCCGCACATGCCGTGCACGCCCGCCCCCGGCGGTGTCGATGACGAGCACAGGTAGGTGGGCAACCCGTCGCCGGGGACGGCGTAGGGGTCGGTCGACAGGACGGGGCGGGCGACGAGCTGGAGGCCCCCGTGGGAGCCGGCGGCGATGTCGCCCCCGATGTAGTTGATGCCGTGGGCCTCGATGGCGGCCGGGCCCCGCACGTGGCGGGCCAGGACGAGGTCGCGGAAGCCGGGGGCGAACCGCTCGATCTGGTCCTCGATGGCGGCGGTCATGTCCCGGGGGGAGCCGGCCGGCAGGTGGCAGTACGCCCACAACGTGTGCTTCCCAGCCGGCGCCCGTGAGGCGTCGAACAGGCTGGGCTGGGTGCAGATGACGAAGGGCCGCTCGGGGTGGCGGCCGGCGGTGACGTCGGCCTCGGCCGCCGCCACCTCGGCGAGGGTGCCGCCCACGTGGACGCTGCCGGCCCGGCGGCAGGCCTCGTCCGCCCACGGGACGGGGCCGTCGAGGGCGTAGTCGACCTTGAACGAGGCGGGACCGTAGCGGAACCGCTCCAGCCGCTTGCGGTACCGGGCCGGGATGCGCTCGCCGGCGATCTCAACCAGATGCCGGGGAGTGGTGTCGAACAGGGCGGCCTTCACGCCGCTGGGCAGGTCGGCCAGGGACCGCACGCGGTGGCCGGTCACGACCGTGCCGCCCATCGACTCGAGGTAGCCGATCAGGGCGTCGGCTATGCGCTGCGAGCCGCCCCGGGCCGCCGGCCAGCCGCCGGCGTGGGCGGAGGCGCCGAACATCACGCCGAAGGCGGAGGTCAACGGGTGGCGCAGGTCGAGGATGGCGTGGGCGGCCAGGCCGGCGAACACGGCGCGGGCGGGGTCCTCACGGAACACGGCCCGGGCCAGCGTCGTGGCCGGCGGGGCGGCCCGCACGCCGAAGCGGGCCATGGTGACCGGGTGGGGCGGCACCCGCAGCATCGGCCCCAGGACCGACTCGGCGAACGCCTCCCACCGCCTCACCAGCGGCCTGACGAGCCGGCGCCACGCCCTGCCGTCCCGCCCCAGGGCGGCGACGGTGTCGTCCAGCGAGCGGTGGAGGACGCCCGCCGGCCGCCCCGGCAGGGGGTGGGCGACGGGCACCTCGGGGTGGGCCCACTCCAGGCCGAAGCGGTCGAGAGGGGCGTTCAGGAAGAAGGGGGAGGCCACGCCCAGGGGGTGGATGGCGGCGCAGGCGTCGTGGACGAACCCGGGAAGGGTGAGCTCCTCGGAGCGGGTGCCGCCGCCGGGCTGCTCGGCCGCCTCCAGCACGACCACCGACAGGCCCGCCTCCGCCAGCGTGACGGCGGCGGCCAGCCCGTTGGGGCCGGAGCCGACGACGACGGCGTCGGTCACCTGCGCCTGCGCGTCCGGCCTCGCACCCGCCTCATACTTGCAGGCCCGGC
>DATLGZ010000035.1:0-9161 GCA_035540235.1 Acidimicrobiales bacterium
GGGCGGGGGGGACGGTGAGTGGGTCGTGGTCGACCAGACGTATACCGAGGTGGCCCGGGTGCGGGCCGGCAACGGCTACGCCACCGCCCTCGACGACATGACGATCACCCCCTGGCACACCGCCCTGGTGCTGGCCAGCGGGCCGGCGGCGGGCGGCCAGGTGCGGGAGTCGGTCGTGCAGGAGGTCGACATCCGCTCGGAGCAGGTGCTGTTCGAATGGCACAGCCACGAGCACGTGGGCGTGGACGAGTCGGTCGCGCCCCGACCCGCCACCGGCCCCTACGACTACTTCCACGCCACGTCCGTCGACCTCGACGAGGAGGCCAACCTCCTGGTGTCGGCCCGCAACACGTCGGCCATCTACCGGATCGCCAACCCCGGAGGCGAGGTTCTGTGGCGGCTGGGCGGAAGGCGGAGCGACTTCCGCATGGGCCCCGGCGCCACCTTCGCCGGCCAGCACGACGCCGGCCTCCCGGCCGAAGGCCAGGTCGCCATGTTCGACAACGGGCCCCCCGGCCGGCCGTCCCGGGGCCTGGTGCTGGCCGTCGACACACCGTCGATGGCGGCGACGGTCCACCAGGAGCTGGCCCATCCCCACGGCCGCCACGCCGCCAGCGGCGGCAACCTCCAACTGCTCGACGGCGACCGGGTCTTCATCGGCTGGGGCTCGCTGCCCTCGTTCTCCGAGTTCGCCGGCGACGGCCGCCTGCTCTACGACGCCCGCTTCGCCGGGGGCAACACGTCCTACCGGGCCTTCCGGGCGCCGTGGGTGGCCCAGCCCCTCGACTCCCCCGCCGTCACCGTGGAGGTCGAGGACAGCCGGCGGGCGACGGTCTACGCCAGCTGGAACGGCGCCACCGAGGTGGCCGAGTGGCGGGTGCTGGCGGGGGGCGGCGACGCCCTGGAGCCCGCCGCCTCCTCGCCCCGCCGCGGCTTCGAGACCGCCATCCCCCTCGACACCGTGCCCGCCCTGGTGGCCGTGGCCGCGGTCAACTCGGCCGGCGAGGTGCTGGCCACCTCCCGCCGGGCCCGCCTCACCTGACCGACCCCCGCGTTCTGGTCACCGTTCGTGTCGCCAGGGCGCCCTCACGGTGACCAGAACGCGGGGGTGGTCTTCAGGTGGCGAACAGCACCGAGCGCCCGCCCCGCTCGTCGAGGTCGAGCGCGCCCTCGTCGACGGTGAAGCCGGCGGTGGTCAACCACTCGCGGTACTCGGCTTCGGTGTGGGTGTCTCCACCGTTGTCGTTGATCAGCATCTGCACCGCGAACAGGGCCGCCACCGGGTTCTGCCGGCGCAGGAACGTGACCACCGCCACCCCGCCGCCCGGCGCCACCACTGGGCGCACGTTGGCGAACAGGGCGAGGTTGCCCTCCGCCCCGAACGTGTGGGTGATGCCCGAGCAGAAGGCGAGGTCGAACGGCCCGCCGGGCACCGTCTCGAAGAAGTCGCCCTCGTACAGCTCCACCCCCGCCGCCTCCAGCCGCCCCCGGTCACGGGCCACCTGGATCATGCGGGGCTGGTCCTGCATGGTCGCCCGCAGGCCGCGACGGGCGAACTCGAGGGAGTACTCGCCGTGCAGCCCGCCCAGGTCGAGCACGGTCTTGGCGTCGGGGAACCGGGCCAGGCACGCGTCCACCACCGCCGGGGCCGACGCCCGGGCGCTGGCCGCCAGCGAGTCGTGGAACGTCTCGGGGTCGGCCATGCCGATCGGGTCTCCGCCCAGCTCGCCCCGCAGCCGGTGCTCGACGGTCATGGCCCAGCGCCGCAGGGCGCGGGCGTGATGGCGCAGGGTGGCGGCGGCGGCCCCGTCGGGCGTGGCGTCGGTGGGGCCGTAGGCGCCGTCGTCACGGACCTCGAGAGCGCCCAGCGCCACCAGCCCGTCGAGCACCACCCGCAGCCCGTGGGGGTCGAGGCCCAGGCGGTGGGCGACGGCGGGGGCGGTGCCGGGCAGCTCGGCGAACACGCCGGCGGCGGCGGCGGCGTCGGCCAGCACGACGAGCCGCCAGTCGGCGACCTCGTAGGGCGGCGTGAGGAAGGAGAGGTCGGCGGGGGTGCTCACGGCCGGCAGTCTACGGGGCAGTCCCCCGCCCCCCTCCGCCCTGGGGATCGCCGGCCGGGCCGCAGGGCCCGGGGAGGGCGGCCGGCGATCCCCACCCGTCAGGGAGTCAGTTCTCGAGCGTGCACCCGCAGGAGTTGACCTCCCGCACGATCACGGTGCGGCCCGTGTCGATGTGGGTGGTGCAGGGCATGCAGGGGTCGAGGCTGCGCACCGCCCGCAGGACGTCGATCCCCTTGATCTGGTCCTCGGGCACCGACTCGAGCAGCGGCGTGCCCACCACCACGTCCTCGTAAGGCCCCAGCCCCCCGAAGGGGTCGGTGGGTGAGGCGTTCATCGTGGACGGAGTCGTGATCTGGTAGTTGACCAGCTTGCCCTTGTCGATCTCGGAGTGGTGGATCAGCCACCCCCGCCCCGCCTCCCAGAAGCCGACGCCGACGCGGTTGTCCTTGGGGATCCGGAACGGGGTGTGGACCCGCGTCTCCCCCCGGCGCCAGTACTCGAAGGACTTCAGGAGGCAGTTCATGCCGACGCAGGCCTGGAACGCCACCGCGTAGGCCCGAGCCCGGTTCCGCTCGAGGGCGTTCAGGGTCCGGGGGATGCTCCACATCAGCTCGGTCTCGGGCAGGGCGTGGCGCGGGAGCAGCATGCGCAGCCCGTCGCCGGTCGGCTGGTAGAAGGGGTTGTCGGGGACCTTCTGGGCCAGGGCGGTGGTCCACATCCGCCCGTACACCCCCGTCTCCACCACCTTGCGGTCCCAGCGCAGGGCCGTGTCCCAGGTGTAGCGGTCGCGGAAGTTGGTGGCCGACGGCTTGGGGATGGTGGTCTTGTTCCACGGGTGGTAGGGCGAGATGGGGTTGCCCAGCGGGTCGGTGGTGTAGCGGGGCGGAGAGGAGGTCCAGTCCTCGTAGAACGAGTGGGACACGAACTCCTCGATCCCCATGTTGATGGAGGTGAGGTCGGTGGTGACCAGCTTTCCGTCGATCACGATGCCGGGCGTCGACCAGCGGGCGTTGCCCCACGCCGCGCAGTTGGCGTAGCTGGCGTCGTAGACGTCGGAGTTGTCCCAGATGCCCGACTGGGCCAGGTTCACGGTGCGGGCGCCCACCCGCTCGTAGTCGGGGTTGGCCTCGAGGAGGAAGTCGCACACGTCGTCCCAGATGCGGGGCAGGACCTTGGCGAAGTCGATGATCTTGCCCAGCTGGGCGTAGTACTCGTTGAAGCTCGACGTGGTGATGGTGGTCGACACGCCGCCCGGCACCAGGGTGGACGGGTGGGGGTACTTGCCGTACATCAGCTGGCACATGATCCGCCCCACCCGGGTCCACTCGAGGGCCTCGAGGTAGATCTTCCCGGTGAGGGGGTTCATGGCGTCCATGATGTCTTTGATGGTCGTGTAGCCGTGGATGTCGGCGTTGGGGGCGATCGTCTTCTCCGCCCTCGTCACCAGCTCGGGGTTGGTCACCGACACCAGGGCCGTCGAGTAGTCCGGCCCCGCCAGCAGGCCGAGGTGGAGCGGGTTGTCGTAGAACATCTCCGCCACCTCGCCCAGGTTGCGGACCTCGACGCCTAGCGGCGGGGCGCAGATGCCGAACAGCTGCTCCAGGCCCAGGGCGCTCACGGTGGCGTGCACGCCGCCGCACACGCCGCACGCCCGCGACGAGATGTCGATGGCGTCGCGGGGGTCACGGCCCTGGAGGATGATCTCGTAGCCCCGGAACAGCATGGCCCGGGAGTGGCACTCCACCGCGGTGCGGTTCTCCAGGTCCAACACGGTGTGGATGGCGAGGGCGCCCGCCACCCGGGTCATGGGGTCGATCGACCACTCCCGCAGGCGGGGCGGGGCCGCCAGTTGGGCCCCCGGCGCCTGCCGGCGGCGGACGTAGCCGGTCCTCGTCCTGGCGGCGACGGCCCAGGGGTCGTCCACGTCCTGGCGGAGGGTGGCACGGCCAGAGGAGTCGAACTCGATGGGAAGGTTCTTGAAGCACATGCTGCGGCCTCCTACGACGGCTTTCGCTTCCGGAGGGTCCCCGTCGAGCCCGACGCGAACTTGCCGCTCTGGTTCCCGACGAGCGCAAAGCTCGTGCGGCCCCAGGCGGAGGCCTTCCCAAGTACCTTCAGTATATGTCCGGCGACTAGAGGATTTCAGCTCTTTCCGGAAATGGACAAGGGCGGCCGCGCCCAACCGGCGCGGCCGCCCTTGCTTCCCAGGGGAATCTCTGGGCGCTAGCCCCCGACCTTGGTGGTGGCGGCCTGGGGGGCGGCCGCCTTCTTGGCCCTGCCGGGCGGCACGGGGCCGCCCCGGTTGGAGGCCAGCGCCACCACCAGCAGGATCAGGCCCACGGCCACCAGGCCCACTATGCCGGCCAGCACCATCTTCGCCGCCTTGGACGCGCCCCCGCCGATGGCCTCGAACTGGGCGGCGGCGATGTAGAGGTCCTGGAGGCCGCCGCCCAGGTCGGCCTGGGCCTTGGTGGCGGGATCGGTGTTGCGGGTGTCGTCCCAGCCGATGACCGCGAACTCGTTGGTCGAGCCGATCCCCGGCTGGCCGGTGATGTCGTAGTTGAGGCCCCACACCCCCAGGCGGCGGTCAACGGTCTCGTCGGTGATGCGCACGTTCTTTGCCCACGTGCGCCCGTCGTCGGTGGAGTACGTGTAGTACACGTCGTTGGCGCGCATGCCCGGCGAGTCACGCGTGTCCCACCACACCACGTCCACCCGCCCGTTGGGGGCGACGTTCAGGTTGGGGAAGTACTGGCCGGCGTAGAGGTTGGGGTCGTCGTCGGTGAGGTCCCTGGGCTCGGTCCACGTCTGGCCCCCGTCGTAGGAGGCCCGGTGGAAGACGTCGCTCTGGCCGACGAGGTCGGGGTCGGTGCTCTGGTTGTAGACGATGTGGAGCGTGCCCGCCTTGGTCACGGCCAGCTGCTGGTAGGCGTTGGCCGGCCCGCCGCGGGAGTTGTCGTAGCTGAAGGGGATCGACAGCGTGGTGCTCCACGTGCGGCCCCCGTCGGTGGACTTCGACAGGGCCATGCCCGCCGGCGGCGACGGGTTGACGTTGGCGGTGCCGGTGGGCCACAGGACGTAGGCGTTGCCCTTGCCGTCGACCCGGGCCACCATGCCGTTGCGGCTTCCGGCGGCGCCGAAGTTGGCCGCCTGGTTGGGCGTGGCCGCCTTGGAACCGGCGGCGGGGGCGGTGGTCGTGGTCGTGGGGGCGTTGGGAGCGGCCGTCGTGGTGGTGACCGCGCTGAACGCCTGGTCGCGGATGGCCTGCGGCTGGAACAGCTCGCCGACGAGGTTCACCGCCTCGTCGAAGTTGCGGCCGCCGTCACGCGACACCGCCACCATGGCGGCGGCGGGCTCGGCGTTGGGGGCGGTGAACCCGGGCAGGGTGCGGGCGAAGGTGACGTAGATCACGTCGTTGCTGCCGCTCTTGGCCTCGACGGCGAGGCTCTGCACCGGCCGGATGTTCTCCGCCTCCTGGCCTGTCTTGCCTCTGGCGGTGCGGATGACCGTCGTCTCCCAGCTGTCGCCCAGGTCGGTCGAGCGGGCCAGCAGGATGGCGCCGCCGGTGCGGGCCGCCTCCTCCTCACCCCAGCCGCTGAGAGCCAGGTAGAGCGTGCCGGCGCCGCCGAACGCGACGTGGGCCTGGATGACGCCGCCCTGGCTCTGCGAGCAGAACGGGTAGGCGGAGGGGCTGGGCGACGCCTCGGGGCGGGTCCACGTGGCGCCGCCGTCGACCGAGCGGTAGACCCCGCAGCGGCGGGTGCGGAGGTCGGCGAAGGCGGCGACGATGCGGCGCGGGTCCTTGGGGTCGACCGCGAACGAGGGCGCCGCGTACATCCGGCTCGGGTCCTGGTCGGCGACGGATGCCTGCACCGGCCGGGTGAGCGTGGGCGGCTCGGCGGCCGGCGCCACACCGGTGGCGATGACGAGGCTCAGCATGCTGGTCGCCAGCAGCGCGAGGGCGGGAACCGGTCTTCTCATGATGATGCATTCCCCCTATCGAAAAGGCCCGTATCAGAGTCTCGGAGATATCGACGCGATGATGCAATAGTCGTGGAAAGGCCATTCATCGGATTGACCGATGAATCCGATCGAGGAGTACGATCAATTCGAGGTCTGCGATGAACCTCAACCAGCTGCGGTTCGTGCGGGCGGTGGTGGACGCGGGGACGTTCACGGCCGCCGCCGAGCAGTGCTTCGTCACCCAGTCGACGCTCTCGACGGGCGTGGCCCTGCTGGAGAAGGAGCTGGGCGCCAAGCTGTTCGTCCGCACGACCCGATCGGTCTCGCTCACGCCGTTCGGGCGGGGGCTGCTGCCGCGGATCGACAAGATCCTGGCCGCCCACTCCGAGCTGCAGCGGGCCGCCGAGGAGCTGGCGGGGGCAGACGCCGAGGTCGTCCGTCTCGGCGTCTGCCCCCTTGTGGACTCGCGCCGGCTCGAGGAGGTGCTCAGGCCCTACCGCGACGCCAACCGCAACGTGCGGGTGGTGCTCGAGCAGCTCGACGGGGTTGAGCCGAAGGTCGTCCTGGACGAGGGTCGGTTCCATTTCGTCATCGGGCCGAGCGAGACCCGGCGCCGCCCGCTGGAGCGCGCCCTGCTCTACGAGGACCCGCTGGTGTACGTGGCCGGCGCCGGCGCCGGCGCCGCCGGCGAGGGCCCGGTCCGGCTGCAGGAGATCGCGGCCGACACCTTCCTCCTCGTCAACGAGACGTGCGGGCTCACCCTGCTCACCCGCCAGCTGTTCAAGTCCCGCCGGCTGGCGCTGCACGAGTACGAGGGCCGGGGCGTCAGCTTCCCGGTGCTCGAGGAGTGGGCCGCCGTGGGGCTGGGATCGGCCATCCTCCCCCGGTCGAAGGTGTCGTCACCGGACCAGGCCCGGCCCATCGTGTTCGGCAACGGCCATCCCGCCACCATCCGCTTCGACGCGGTGTGGTCGCCGTCCGCCATCCGGTCGCCTCACCTGGAGGCCCTGGCCCGCCAGCTCAAGGCGGCGGCGAGGAACGAGACCGGCCCGGTGTGAGCGGTCCGGTCTGAGCGGCCCGGTGTGAGCGGCCCGGTGTGAGCGGCCCGGTGTGAGCGGGCCCGTGCCTGGGTACCGCCTTTGACACGATCCGTTCAAGGGAGGGATACCCGTGGGTATCGGAATCTCGGTCTTCCTCGTGGCCCTCGGCGCCGTGCTCGCCTGGGGCATCACCGTCGACACCGCCGAGGGCTTCAACATCAACACCATCGGCATGATCCTCATGGTGGTCGGGGCCATCGGCCTGGCCGTCACGCTCGCCATCTTCGGCAGCCGCCGTGGCGGGCGGGTCGTGGAGGAGCGCGAAGTCCTCTAACTGCCTCGGGGGCTGCGCCCCCGAGGCACGGCTGCGCCGTGCTCCCCCCATCCCCGCCCGGCTCGCTGGCGCTCGCTCGGTCGGAGGCGCTTGCATCGATAACAACTCGCCGATCGGGTTTGGGCGAGCGCCTAACCAGTCGGCGCGCCACCGTCGGCGTCGGCGCTGGCGCCGGTGGGCGGGCGGGCGGCGAGCCGGCGGAGCCGGGCCAGGGCCACCGGGGGGAAGAGCACCACCGACAGCAGCCCGGCCGTCACCAGGGCGGCGGCTGTCACCGGCCGCACCACTCCCAGTTCCACACCGATCTCGGTGGCGGTCACGATGAAGGGGAGCGACGTGGCCTGGAGCAGACCGGCGGCAAGGACGCCGTCGGCGCCAAGACGGTCACGGTAGAGCAGGGCAGGCAGTCCACGGGCCGCGAGCAGCGCCGCCAGCAGGACCGGCACCCGGAGCATCGCCGATGGTTCGGCGGTCAGCGCGTCCAGGTCGAAGCGCAGACCGCTGGTGACGAAGAACACGGGGATCAGGAAGCCGAACCCGATGGCGTCCAGCTTCGTCCGGAAGTGCGGATGGCTCCGGGTGTCCCGGTCCACAACCCCCATCAGCGCCCCGGCCACGAACGCCCCCAGGATCGTTTCCAGCCCCACCGCGGCGGCCAAGGCCACGAAGCCGACGAGCAGGGCCACCGCGATCCGCACACGGATCTCCGCCGTCGTGTCCTGCAACCTCACGAGCACCGCCTCCAGGCGCATGCTCCGCCCCGCTCGCAGGAGCACGGCGCCGACGGCCGCGATCACGGCGACGAAGAGGCCCAGGGTCACCAGGCGGCTGGCCGTGCTTCCCTCGGACTCAGAGAAGAACAGCGACAGCAGGATGACGGCCCCGAAGTCGGCCACCGTGGCTGAGGCGATCGTCAACTGGCCAAGAGGCCGATCAGCCTGTCCGGCGTCCTTCAGCACCGGCACCACCAGGCCGAGCGAGGTGGCGGCCAGCACGATGGCCAGGAACGGGGCGCTGCTGACCCACCCCGCAGCCTGCAACCCCAGACCGGCGCCGAGGCCCACCGCCAGGGTGACGCCGAAGCCGGCCAGCGGCAGGCGGAGCAGGTCGCCCCGCAGGCCCATCAGGTCGATCTCCAGGCCGGCCAGGAACAGCAGGAAGGCCAGGCCGACGAGCGCCAGGACGGCGACAGGCGGGTCCACCTCCACCCACCCCAGCACCGAGGGCCCGACGACGATCCCGGCCACGATCTCCAGCACGACCGCCGGCATCCTGATCCTTGGGATGGCGGTGGCCGCCAGCGGCGCGACCACCGCCACCAGCGCCACGACGAGCAGGCCCCCGAAGGACAAGTCGCCGGTCACGCCCGGACCGTCTGGGCCGGGTCCCGCCCGTTACAAGGGGGCGCCGTTACAAGGGGCGCCCGCCAGGTGGCCGCCGCCACTGCCACGGGGCCTGCTTCGCACCCGGCAGTTGGCACATACTTCCGGGATGAGCGATCGCAACGTGCTGGGCGAGCCCCTGGAGCCCTGCGGATTCGACCCCGTGACCGGCTGGTCCCGCGACGGCTGCTGCCGCACCGACGACGCCGACCGAGGGAGCCACACCATCTGCGCGGTGGTGACGGCCGAGTTCCTCCAGCACCAGCGCAGCATCGGCAATGACCTGGTCACGCCCATGCCGCAGTTCGCCTTCCCGGGGCTCAGGCCCGGCGACCGCTGGTGCGTGACCGCCCGCAACTGGCTGCGGGCTCACCTCGACGGG
>DATLGZ010000036.1:0-2406 GCA_035540235.1 Acidimicrobiales bacterium
GTGGCTGAGGTGGCCCTGGAACTTCATGCCCAGCTTGGCCAGCGACCCGCCGGCGATGACCGCCACCCGCTCGAACACCCCGGCCGTCACCAGGCCGGCAGCCATGACGAGGGCGGGGGCAACATGGCCAAGGCGGTGGCCGGCTTCTGCGGCCTGACCGAGGCGTCGGGGGCCGACATCAAGGACTTCTGCTGCGCCCCCATCCCCGCCCTCGTCATGGCTGCCGGCCTGGTGACGGCCGGGGTGTTCGAGCGGGTGGCGGTCATCGCCGGCGGGTCGCTGGCCAAGCTGGGCATGAAGTTCCAGGGCCACCTCAGCCACGACATGCCGGTGATGGAGGACGTGCTGGGCGGGTTCGCCGCCATCGTCGAGCGCGACGACGGCCGCTCGCCGATCATCCGCCTCGACGCCGTCGGGCGCCACAAGGTCTCCCACGGCGGGGCCGCCCCCCAGATCATGGAGGCGCTGGCCCTCGAGCCCCTGAGCCGGGTGGGCCTGGCCACCACCGACGTCGACGACTTCGCCACCGAGCTCCACAACCCCGAGATCACCGAGCCGCAGGGCTCGGGCAACGTCCCCGAGCGCAACTACAAGACCATCGCCGCCCTGGCCGCCCGCAAGGGTGACATCGAGCGGGCCGACATCCCCGACTGGGTCAGCACCCGCGGCATGCCCGGCTACTCCCCCACCCAGGGGCACCTGGCGTCGGCCGTTTGCTACCTGCCCCACGCCGTCGAGCGGTTGACCAGCGGCGATGCGGGAAGAGTCATGTTGTTGGCCAAGGGCAGCCTGTTCCTGGGCCGCCTTTGCCAACTCTCTGACGGCATGAGCATTCTGTTGGAACGGAACCCGGCGACGTGAGGATCACATGCAGGAAGTGACGAGCGACGACTTCGACGAGACGGTGGCCAGCGGTGTCACCCTGATCGACGTGTGGGGGCCCTCGTGCGCCCCCTGCCTGGCCATGATGCCCGACGTCGAGCGGTTCGCCGACGAGCGCGCCGCCGACTTCAAGGTGGTCAAGCTGGAAGCCCCCAAGGCGAGGCGGCTGTGCATGCGGCTGAAGGTCATGGGGCTCCCCGCCTTCCTGATGTACCGCGACGGCGAGGAGATCGGCCGCATCGGCGGCAACGACGTGAACATGGACGTTCTCCGTTCGTGGGTCGACGAGACCCTCGCCGGCCTGGCACCGCAGAGGGGGTGAGCAGCGTGTTCGACGGGAAGAGGGTCATCGCCCTGGGCGAGCGGGACGGCATCTCCGGGCCCGCCATCGCCGCCTGCGTGAAGGCGGCGGGAGGCGACGTGGCGTTCGTCGCCACCGAGTGCTTCGTCTGAACGGCGTCCGGAGCCATGGACCTGCAGAGCCAGGAGGCGATCTCCCGGCTGGCCAAGACCCACGGCACCGCTGACCTGCTGGTGCTCCTCGGCGCTCCCGACCCGGAGGCCGCCGAGATCGCAGCGGAGACGGTGGTGCTGGGCGACCCGGCCTATGCAGGCGCCCTGGCCGAGGCCCAGTTGGGCCTCGACGTCTACCACGTGCTCGACGAGCAGATCCGCAAGGCCATCCCCGACGACGTCTGGGAGGACCAGATCGGCGTGATGGCCGACATCCTCGACGCCGACGCCCTCACTGCCGCGGTGGAGGGCATGCGGGCGCAGAAGCCGGCCTAGCCCGCCACGGCGCGCTAGGAGACGACCGGCTTGTTGGCCACCACGGCCGACGACTGGCCGAGGTCACGCGCCTCGGCCACCTGGGCCTGCAGCTCGGTCTTGCGGGTGGCGAGGTCGGCGCCGAGGTAGTCGACCAGGCCGGGCACCGCCTCCTGCATCTTGGGGAACAGCTCCCGCTCCTCCTCCTCCACGTGGTGGGCGACGCTCTCCTGCAGCTGCTGCACCAGGCCCGACACGTCGCTGCCGGAGTTGAGACCGGCCTCGATCTGCGACACCAGCTGCTTGGCCTCCTGGTGCTCGTGGCGAGCCTCGCTGGCGAGCCCGGTAGCCACCTTGGTGGCGAGGATGGGGTAGACCAGCTCCTCCTCCAGCATGGCGTGCACGGTCAGCTCGTCGCAGATCTGCAACGCCACGGCTGGGTCCTGGCTCTGCTGGAACTGGCTGAAGAGTTGCTCGACGGTGCGGTGGTCGTCCTTCAACATGGCGAAAGCGTCCGGCATCTGGTTCCTCCCTTGGTGATTCGGGGGGCTTCTACCCGCCAGCCGGGCCGGGCCAACCGGCTTCACAGCCCCTCGCTGACCTGCTCTCAGGGAACTCTCAGGTTGACGGCGGACACTGCCGGATATGGAGACCGACGCGACCATGCCGCCGACGGTTCCCTCGCCCGACCGCCCCGATCCGGCGGGCGACCGCACCCAGCCCATATTCCTGCCCCCGCCCGACGAGGCGCGGACC
>DATLGZ010000037.1:0-1873 GCA_035540235.1 Acidimicrobiales bacterium
ATCCAGGGCGTGGTCCTCTTCGGCGGCGTGACGGTGGCCCTCATCAACCTGGTCGTCGACCTGTCCTACACCCTCATCGACGCCCGGGTGCGGGTGGGCACCAGGGCGGTGGCGGCGTGACCACGGTCGAGATGACGCCCACCGAGGCCGGCGCCCTCGTTCCCGAGGCGGGAGCGGAGGCCCGTACCCGCATCCTGCGGCGGCTGCTGCGGGACCGGGCCGCCGTCGTGGGGCTGGTGCTGGTGGTCCTGGTGGCGGCGGCCGCCCTCCTGGCCCCGGTCATCAGCCCCCACGACCCCAACGCGGTCGACGTGGCCAACAAGTTCGCGCCCCGGTCGTCGGAGCACCTCCTGGGCACCGACCACCTCGGCCGGGACATGGTCTCCCGCCTGCTGTGGGGCGCCCGCCTCTCGGTCGGCGCCACCCTGGTGGCCACCCTCGGCATCGGGCTCGTCGGGCTCGTGCTGGGCATGCTGGCCGGCTGGTGGGGCGGGTTCGTGGACGGGCTCATCAGCCGCGTCATCGAGCTCATGCAGGCCCTGCCGCCCCTGCTGCTGCCGCTGGCCATAACCGCCGTGCTCGGCGCCGGGCTCCGCAACGTGCTCATCGCCATCGTCGTCAGCTCGTGGGCCAACTACGCCCGCATCGTGCGGGGGGCGGTCCTGGCCGAGCGGTCCAAGCCCTATGTGGAGGCGGCCCGCTCGTCGGGGGCCTCGACGGGCCGCATCTTCCGCCGCCACCTGCTGCCCAACATCGTCGGCCCCGTCGTGGTGATGACCACCCTCGAGCTGGGCATCATCCTGCTGGCCATCTCCGGCTTGTCGTTCCTGGGCCTGGGCGTGCAGCCGCCGGCCGCCGAGTGGGGGGCCATGCTGTCGGAGGGCCGCACCTACCTGAGCCGGGCGCCCGCCATGATGGTGTACCCGGGGGCGGCCATCTTCGTGATGGTCCTGGCCTTCAACCTGGTGGGCGACGGCCTGCGCGACTTCCTCGACCCCCGCAGCCGCCGGGCGTAGGCGCTCGCCTCAGGCGGGGAGTGTGCAGAAATACTCATATATGGAGCATTTCTGCACAACGGCGAGCGGCCGTCACCGGTAGGCCCGCGCCTGCATGTCGAACAGCTCGGCGTAGACGCCGGCCCCGGCCATCAGCTGCTCGTGGGTGCCGGTCTCGGTGATGCGGCCGCCGGCCAGCACGCAGATGCGGTCGGCGAAGCGGACGCTCGACAGGCGGTGGGAGATCAGCAGGGCGGAGCGGCTCCGGTAGAGGGACGCAACCGTCTCGAACAGGTCCCGCTCGGCCCGCGGATCGAGGGCGGCGGTGGGCTCGTCGAGCACCACCAGCGGGGCGTCGCGCAGGAAGGCCCGGGCCAGGGCGACGCGCTGCCACTGCCCGGTCGACAGGTCGACCCCACCGAAGCCGCGCGAGAGTTTGGTGTCGTAGCCCTCGGGCAGGGCGGCGAGAATGTCGTGGGCGCCGGCCTGGCGGGCGGCGGCCTCGATGGCGGCCGAATCCCGGATGCGGGCGGGCAGGCCGATCCCGATGTTCTCGGCGGCGGTGAGCGACGGGTAGCGAACGAAGTCCTGGAAGACCACGGCGATGTGCTCGCGCACGGCGGCCGGCGCGCAGGCGGCCAGGTCGACATCGTCCCAGCGGATGGCGCCGGCGGTGGGGCGGTAGAGGCAGCACAGCAGCTTGGCCAGGGTGGTCTTGCCGCTGCCGTTCTCGCCGACCAGCGCCACCACCTCGCCCCGGGCGATCTCCAGGTCGACGCCGGCCAGCACGGGGACGGTGCTCCCCCGGTAGGTGAACGACAGGCCCTCGGCCACGATGCGCCCGAAGTCGCGGGGCGGGCCCTTCCCGGTGGCCGGGG
>DATLGZ010000038.1:0-3866 GCA_035540235.1 Acidimicrobiales bacterium
GGCGTGCTCGGCCAGCGTTACGGGGGCGAAGGGCATGAACTCGGTGCGGTGGAGGAGCTTGTTGAGCCAGTCGTTCACGGCCGGGTCGCCGGTGTGGAACAGGATCGACCGGTTGCCCAGGGCCCGGGGGCCGAACTCCATGCGCCCGTCGAAGCGCCACACGATGGCCTTGGCGGCGAGGAGGTCGCCCACCGCGCCGGCCACGTCGCCCACCCGCTCGAAGGGCAGGCCGGCGGCCCGCAGGGCGGCGGCCATCTCCTCCTCGGTGTAGGAGGGACCCCAGTACACGTCCCTGATGGGCGCCGGCTCGAAGGGCAGGCCGTGGCGGGCCTCGTAGGCGGCCGCCCCCCACGCCAGCCCGCAGTCGGCCATGGCCGGGAAGACGAACACCTCGTCCACGCCGGCCAGGTCCTTGATGCGCTGGTTGAGCTTGACGTTGGCGAACACGCCGCCGGCCAGCACGACCCGTGACAGCCCGCTGGCCTCGAGGTGGTGGGCGGCGTAGGCGGCGATCACCTCCTCCAGCACGACCTGGAAGGCGGCCGCCACCTGGGCGGGGGAGTAGCGGCGGGTGAGGGCCTTGAGCTCGGGGTAGCGCCCGTACATGCCCTCGACGGTGAAGGTGCCCCCCCGGTCGCGGGCCACGGAGCGGCAGAAGGCCAGGCACTCCTCGGGCGCCGGCTCGTAGGAGGCCAGCCCGGTGATCTTGCCCTCGTGGCGGTTGGGCTTGAACCCCAGCGCCTTGGTGACCGCCGCGTAGAACACGCCCATGGAGTGGGGCCACAGCACCTCGTGCACCTTGGCCAGCCGCCCCTCTCGCCCGGCGTAGGCCGACGCCGTGACCCCGCCCCCCTGGCCGTCGGCGGTGATGGCCAGGGCGTCCTCGAAGCCCGACGCCTGGTAGGCGCACACGGCATGGAGGAAGTGGTGGCCGTAGGCCCGCTTCACCCTCTGGGGCGGCACGTCGTGGTCGTGCACCCACCGGTCGATCTCCCGGTTGAGCCCGACGACGTTGGCCGTGGTCTTGGCCCGCTTGTAGACGTGCAGCGCCCCCAGCTCGCGGGCGGCGGCGGCGAGGGGCATGCCCGCCCGCACGGGGTTGTAGCGGCGCAGCCGGCCGTGGATCGACCGCAGCTCCCGCCGCAGGGGGGGCTTGGCGATGGCGACCAGGTCGACGTCGGCCAGCTTGATGCCGGCCCGGTCGAGGCACAGATCGATCGAGCGCCACGGGAAGCCGGCGTGCAGCTTGACGCGGGACAGGCGCTCCTCGCTGACGGCGTAGAGGAGGCGGTCGCCGTCGAACAGGGCGACCGACGCGTCGTGGTCGATCTCGCTGACGCCGAGGCGGATCATGGCGCCGCCGGCGGGCGCCCTCGGTGGCCGGTGCCGCCCGGCCGGTCCTGCCCCAGCACGGGCGCCACCGTAGCCGGCCCGCCGGGCGTGCCGGCGAGGGGCGGCTCCACCACCCGCAACCGACCCCCCCGCCGCCGGGGTGGCGAGGCCAGCAGGTCGCGGTAGAGGTCGGCCACGTCGCGAACCAGCCGGTCGGCCCCGAACCGCCGGCGCACGTGCTCCCGCCCCGCCGCCCCCATGCGCCGCCGCTCGCCGCCGCCGGCGAGGAGGCGGGCGAGCAGGGCGGCGACGGCGTCGGCGTCGCCGGGGGGGGCGAGCAGGCCGGTCGTCCCGTCCGCCACCACCGACCGCACCCCGCCCACGTCGGTGGCCACCACCGGGCGGGCGGCGGCCGACGCCTCGATGAGGGCCACCGGCGTGCCCTCGTTGCGGCTGGTGAGCAGGACCACGTCAAGGTCGCTCAGGGCCGCCGCCATGTCGGCCCGCCAGCCCACGAAGTGGGCCCGGTCGGCCACCCCCAGCTCGCGGGCGTGCGCCTCCAGGTCGGGCCGCAGCTCGCCGTCGCCGATGACGGCCAGGTGGGCGCCGGGCACCTTGGCCAGGGCCCGCAGGGCGGTGACGTGGTCCTTGATCGGCACCAGGCGGCCCACGATGCCGGCCAGGGGAGCGCCGGGGGGGAGGCCGAGCGCCGGCCGCAGGGCGCCGGCGGGCCGCTCCACGGCCAGGAAGTCCCCCAGGTCGAGGCCCAGGGGGATGACGTGGAAGCGGCGAGGCGTGCCGATCCCGAGGGCGAGCAGCTCGTCGCGGATCTCGGGGCTCACCGCCACCAGGGCGTCGGTGCCCCGGGCCAGCAGCCGCTCGGTCTCGAGGAAGGCGCGGCGGGCGGCCGGCCCGAAGTAGCCCTCGAGCACGTGGCCGTGGAAGGTGTGGACGGTGCGGGGCCGGTGGCTGGCGCCCAGGGCGGCCAGGCGCCCGACCGTGCCCGCCTTGGCCATGTGGGTGTGGAGGAGGGCGGGCCGGTGCTTGGCCAGCAGCCGCCGCACGGCGGTGAGCGAGCGGGCATCGGCCCGCACGTCGAGGGGGCGGACGAGGGGCACGGGATGGACGGTGACCTCGGGGTCGGTCAGCTCGCCCTCGCTGGCGGTGGGGCGGCCGGCGGCCAAGACGGTGTGGTACTCGCCGGCCAGGGCCTTGGTGAGCAGCAGGGCGTGGCGGGCGGGGCCGCCGATGTTCATGCGGGTCACCAGGCGCACGACGGTGGGCCGGGCCGGGCCGCTCACCAGCCCTCCCGGCGCAGGAAGACCTCGAGGGTGAGCAGGGCCCACAGGGTGAGGCCGTGGTTGGCCGTTCCCCCGGCGTGCTCGGCCAGGATGCCGTCGAGGGCGGCGCCGTCCACGTGGGCCCGCAGGCGGGCGCCGGGCCCGCCCAGCGTGCCCTCCAGGTAGCCCCGCAGGTCGGTGCGGAACCAGCGGTCGAGGGGCACGCCGAAGCCCTGCTTGCGCCGGCGCAGGATGGTGGGGGGCAGCAGGTCGCGGGCCACCGCCTTGAGCACCCGCTTGCGGCTCCAGCCCCGCACCCGGGCGGAGCGGGGCAGGCGCAGGGCCAGCTCGACGAGGCGGTGGTCGAGGAAGGGGGAGCGCACCTCGAGGGCGGAGGCCATGGCCATGCGGTCGACCTTGGGCAACAGGTCGTCGAGCAGGTAGGTGCGGAGGTTGAGGTCGAGGAGGCGGTCGAGGAGGTCGCAGCCCTCGGTGCCGTCCCAGATGCGCACGTAGTCGTCGGTGCCCCAGTTGCCGGCCCGGCCCACGGCCGCCTCCCGCCACTCGGCGGACAGGTAGCTGTTCCAGGCCAGGAAGGCGTCGGGCAGGGGCAGCGAGGCCCGCCGGAGGAAGCGGCGGGCGCTGGCCACCCGGCTCTTGGCGTGGTTGGAGGGCCACGCCCCCAGGGCGGCCAGGGCGGGGCGGCGGGCCAGGGCCAGCAGCGGCCGGTAGCGGTCGAGCACGAGGGCGCCGGTGAAGCGCTCGTAGCCGGCGAACAGCTCGTCGCCGCCGTCGCCGCAGAGGGCCACGGTGACGTGGCGGCGGGTCAGCTCCGACAGCAGGAAGGTGGGGATGGCGCTGCTGTCGCCGAAGGGCTGGTCGTGGTGCCAGACCAGCCGCTCCAGCAGGTCGACGGCGTGGGGCTTGACCACGAACTCGACGTGCTCGGTGCCGTAGCGCTCCGCCACCGCCCGGGCGTAGGGGCGCTCGTCGAAGCCCTCGTCGTCCTCGAAGCCGATGGTGAAGGTGTGGACCGGCTTGGATTGCAGCCCGGCCATGAGGGCCACGATCGTGCTGGAGTCGATCCCGCCGCTCAGGAAGGCGCCCAGGGGCACGTCGGCCACCAGCCGCTTCTCGATGGCGGCGGTGAGCAGCGAGCGCACCTCCCGGGCCGCCTCGGGGAGGTCGAGGTCGAGGCGGGTGGCGCCGCCCACGCCCGGCACCTGCGGCGCCCAGTAGCAGCTGGTGCGGGCC
>DATLGZ010000039.1:0-8197 GCA_035540235.1 Acidimicrobiales bacterium
CCCCGCCCTCCTCCGGAGCGTGGGGGCCCCTGCCCCACGCCCGGCCGTACGAGGACCGCGAGATCCCCCGGACCTAGGCGGTCCGGGGGCCCCGGCGGCCCTAGACGGCCTGGGGGAGGTCGCGGCGGTCGTCGGGAGCGATGGCCCAGTCGACGACGAACTCGGTCGAGTCGGAGATCTCGGCGTGAGGCGGGGGAGGCAGCACCGTCACCCGCACGACGGGCGTGTGGCCGACGCCCTTGCCCTGTTCACCGATCGGCACCGCCACCGTCCTCTGTACGCGGACGACCTGGTCGCCAGGCGGCTACCGTCCGAACCGCACCACAAACGTCAGAGAGATTGTCGCGCCCACCTGGCTGGTGATCAAGGGCGGCCGGTGTCCCCAATGGACCGCACCCGGCGCGGCGGTGAACATGGGGTGGTCAGTTCGCGCACGCCCTAAGGTCGGCAGGTGCACGTCGGCCTGGCCCTCGTCGAGCTCCACATCCCCCAGAGCCGGTCGTTGAAGGAGAAGCGGGCGGCGGTGAAGCCGGTGGTCGAGGGGCTACGGCAGCGGTTCTCGTTGTCGGCCGCCGAGGTCGGCTACCAGGACAAGTGGCAACGGTCGCTGCTCGGCTTCGCCGTGGTGTCGGGCACCTACGCCCACGCCGCCGAGGTGATGGCGACGGCGGAGCGGTGGCTGTGGAGCCGGCCCGACATCGAGGTCTCAAGCTTCGCCAAGAGCTGGTCGACCTTTGAAGGAGGAGACTGACCATGGCCGGATCGCAGCACCATCGCTACTCCCGGCTGGACCGGGTCAACGAGGCCCTCCGCGAGGTCATCGGCGACGAGCTCGAACGCATCGACGAGGACGCCCTGGAGCTGGTCACCGTCACGGGAGTGGCGGCCGAGGCCGACCTCCGCCACGCCGTCGTGTGGTTCGACACCCTCAAGGCCCCCGAGGAGGTGGGCGCCGCCCTCGCCGCCCACCGGGTGCAGCTCCAGGCCGCCGTGGGCCGTCAGCTCCGGATGAAGCGCACGCCCGAGTTGTCCTTCAGTCCCGATCCAGCTATAGCCGTAGGGACTAGAGTGGAAGAGATCCTCCGTGGACTGCGGCGCGACGACGTGCCGGAGGGCCCTCGGGGAGCAGAGGACGGCTAGCCCATGACCGAGCTCGAACGTGCCGCAGAGGTGATCGCGTCGGCGCCGACCCTTGCCCTCGCGTGCCACCACACCCCCGATGGCGACGCCCTCGGTTCAACGCTCGCGCTGGCCATCCTGGCTGTCGCCCACGGCAAGGAGGTGGTGGCCTCCTGGCCCGAGCCCTTCCCCGTGGCGCCGCACTACGAGTTCCTCCCCGGGCTCGAGCTGGCCACCAAGCCCCACGACTTCCCGGCCGCCCCCGAGGTGATGGTCACCTTCGACTGCGGCTCCCTTGCTCGCCTGGCCGAGCTGGCGGTGGCGGCCAAGTCGGCCCGGGAGCTGATCGTCATCGACCACCACGTCTCCAACGACGGCTACGGCACCATCAACGTGATCGACCCTCTCGCCGCCGCCTCGGCGGTGATCGTGCGCCGCCTGGTCGAGCTGCTGGGGTGGGACCTCACCCACGACGCCGCCCTCTGCCTCTACACCGGGCTGGTGTGCGACACGGGCCGCTTCCAGTACGACAACACCACCCCCGAGGTGTTCGCGCTGGCCCAGGAGCTCTCCGGGTTCGACCTCCCCATCGGCGACATCACCCGCAAGCTGTTCGAGGAGCACCGCCTGGCCTACCTCAAGCTGGCGGCCGAGGCGATCGACCGGGCCGAGTACGACCCCGAGCGCCGGTTCGTGGTCACGTGGGTCCTGGCCGACGACCTGACCCGCCACGGCGTGCTGATGGAGGAGACCGAGGGTCTGATCGACCTCGTCCGCCGCACCTCAGAGGCCGACGTGTCGGCGGTGCTCAAGGAGACGCCCGAGGGCACCAAGGTGTCGCTGCGGGCGGTCAACGACTTCGACGTGAGCGCGGTGGCCGTCGACTTCGGCGGTGGCGGGCACCGGGCCGCCGCCGGCTTCCTGTCCGAGCGGTCCGTCCCTGAGGTGCTGGAGGCGATCCGCCGGCGCCTCCCCGTCGTCAGCGGTTCCTAGCCTGGCCCAGCAGACCGACGGCCTGGTGGTCGTCGACAAGCCGGCCGGCATGACCTCCCACGACGTGGTGGGGCGCTGCCGGCGGATCTTCGGGCAGCGGCGGGTCGGCCACGGCGGAACCCTCGATCCCGACGCCACGGGCGTGCTCCTGGTGGGGCTAGGGGCCGCCACCCGCCTGCTGCGCTTCCTGTCCGGCCTGCCCAAGCGCTACCAGGGCGAGGTGGTGCTGGGCCGGGCCACGTCGACCCTCGACGCCTCGGGCGAGGTGGTGGGGGAGTGGGACATGTCCGCCGTCGGCCTCGACGACGTGCGGGCCGCCGCCGACCGCCTCACCGGCGAGATCCTCCAGATCCCTCCCATGGTGTCGGCGGTCAAGGTCGGGGGCCGGCGCCTGCACGAGCTGGCCCGGGAGGGCGTGGAGGTGGAGCGCGCCGCCCGCCCCGTCACGGTGTACCGCTTCGACGTCGAGGCGGCGGTCGAGCCGGGCGTGGTCGCCGTGGACGTGGAGTGCTCGGCGGGAACTTACGTGCGCACCCTCGCCGCCGACCTGGGGGCGGCGCTGGGGGGCGGCGCCCATCTGCGCCGCCTGCGCCGCACCGCCGTCGGCCCCTTCGAGGTGGGCGAGGCTCGGCCGCTCGACGGAATCGGGCCCGCCGACGTGCTCCCGCCCGCCGAGGCGCTGCGGGGGCGGGACCGGGTGGTGGTGGACGACGCCGGCCTGGCCGCCGGCGTGGGCCACGGCAAGGTCCTCGACCGCGCCGTGCTGGGGCTGCCGGCGGAGGGCGACGGCCCCTGGGCGGTGGTCGACGGAGTGGGCCGCCTGCTGGCCGTCTACGAGGGTCACGGAGCAGGGAGAGCCAAGCCGGCGGTGGTGCTGGCTACCGTGCGCTGAGTGCTCCCGACCGCGGTCACCATCGGCGCCTACGACGGCGTCCACCTCGGCCATCAGGCCGTGTTGGGAGAGCTGCGCCGCCGGGCCGGCGCCGCCGGCCTGGAGCGCACCGTGGTCGTGACCTTCGACCGCCACCCGGCCAGCGTGGTGCGGCCCGAGTCCGCCCCCCAGCTGCTGACCGGTCTCGACCAGAAGCTGGAGGTCCTGCGGTCCACCGGCCATGTCGACGACGTCGTCGTCATCCCCTTCGACCGGGCCCGCTCCCAGGAGGAGCCCGAGGACTTCGTGCGGGAGGTGCTGGTGGAGGGGCTGGCGGCTCGGCTGGTGGTGGTGGGGGACGACTTCCACTTCGGTCGCCAGCGGCGGGGCAACGTCGCCCTCCTGGCCCGGCTGGGGCAGGCGTGGGGCTTCGAGACCGTCGGCCTGGGCCTGGTCGAGGTGCCCGGCCTCGACGGGCCTGTGTCCTCGACCGCCATCCGCCGCCTGGTGGCCGCCGGCGACGTGGCCGCCGCCGCCCGCCTGCTGGGTCGGGACTACGAGCTGCGGGGCACGGTGGTCAAGGGCGACCAGCGGGGCCGGGGCCTGGGCTACCCCACGGCCAACGTCGCCCTCGACCCGGTGCTCCTCCTGCCCGGCCTGGGCATATACGCCGGTTGGTACGAGCGGCCGGGCGGCGCCGTCCACGCCGCCGCCATCTCGGTGGGCCGCCGGCCGACGTTCCTCGACGGTGAAGCCGCCACACCGGTGCTGGAGGCCTACCTGCTCGACTTCGAAGGCGACCTGTACGGGGAGCCGGCCCGGGTGCGCCTCGCCGCCCGCCTGCGCGACGAGGAACGGTTCGACTCGGTCGACGCCCTCGTCGCCCAGATGGGCCGAGACGTGGCCGACGCCCGGGCCGTCCTGGGGGCGCCGTAGACGCTCTCAGGAGCTGGAGGCGGGGGCGGGCAGGGCGTCGCCGCCGCGGGTCGCCTCCACCGGCACCTCGCCCGGCACCTTGGGCACGGGCAGCTCGACCGTCACCGTGCCGTGCCGCTCCTCCCAGACGATCACGTTGACGGTGGCCGCGTACACCAGCAGCTTGCCGAAGATCAGCAGCCAGCCGAGCACGGCGAAGATCACCGCGAACGACCCGTAGAGAGCCGACGCCGACGCCACCAGCCGGGGCACGAGGATCCCGCCCGCCGCCTTCAGCATCACGAAGCCGATAGCCGCCGCCACCGCCCCCGGCAGGTACGCCCGCCATGGCAGGGCCCGGTTGGTCAGCACCTTCATGGTCCACAGCCACAGGCCGATGTCGATGCCCAGGCTGGCCAGGAGCCCCACGGGGGCGAGGAAGGCGGGCAGGATGTTGACGGCCGCCACCACCGCGAACGACGACACGAACAGCAGCCCCGCGCCCAGGAGCCACACCAGGCCGGTGACCCTGTCCCTCAGCCCCTTGCCCTTCACCTGCCAGGCGGTGTTGAGGGCGTACTGGACGGCGGCCACCAGTCCCAGCCCGGTCCACAGCAGGCCGGCCAGGCCGAGGGCCGACGTCACCCTCCGGCTGCGCTCGGTCTGGGCCACCAGCTCGTCCACGAAGGAGGCCGCCTCCCCGGTCAGGCCCAAGCGACCCACGATGTCGCCGGCGAGGTCGACCCGACCGGCGGCGAAGAAGCCCAGCACGGCGAGGCCGACCAGCAGCAGCGGGAACAGCGACAGGAACCAGGCCAGGGTGACCGAGGCGGCCAGGTAGGTGCCGTTGAGCTCGGTGTAGCGCTTCTGGACGCGCAGCACCCGGCCCAACCACGGCCACCGCTCGCACAGCCGGTCCAGCCGCTGCTTCATCTGCGCAGGTGGTACCCACTGTCGGGGGCCGCCACCCCTACGCTGTCGCCGATGCAACCGCCCACCCACGTCGGCATCGTCATGGACGGTAACGGGCGGTGGGCCCAGGCGCGCGGCCTGCCCCGCGTCGACGGGCACGCGGCGGGGGAGGCGTCGCTCTTCGACACGGTGGAGGGGGCGCTGGAGCTGGGGATCCGGTGGCTGACGGTCTATGCCTTCTCCACGGAGAACTGGCGGCGGCCGGCCGACGAGGTCCGGTTCCTCATGAACTTCAACGAGGGCATCCTCGTCCGCCGGCGGGACGAGCTGCACGAGCGCGACGTCCGCATCCGCTTCCTCGGTCGGCGTGACTGGCGGGTGCCCCGCCGCATCGTCCGCCGCCAGGACGAGGCCTTGGCCCTGACCCGCCACAACCGCACGATGACGCTCACCATCGCCTTCAACTACGGGGGCCGGGCCGAGATCGTCGACGCCGTGCGCGCCATGATGGCGAGCGGGATCCCCGCCGACAAGGTCGACGAGCGGGCGATCCGCGCCCACCTCTACGACCCCGAGATGCCCGACCCCGACCTGGTCGTGCGCACGTCGGGGGAGTACCGCATCTCCAACTTCCTGCTGTGGGAGCTGGCCTACAGCGAGCTGGTCTTCACCGACGTGCTGTGGCCCGACTTCCGCCGCCAGCACCTGTTCGCGGCGGTGGAGGAGTTCCACCGGCGCGAGCGCCGCTTCGGGGCCATCGGGTGACCCTCTACCGGGAGACCGGGGTGGTGCTGCGCACCATGCGGCTGGGCGAGGCCGACCGCATCGTCACCTTCCTCACCGCCGGCCGGGGCAAGGTGAGGGCGGTGGCCAAGGGCGTGCGCAAGACCAAGAGCCGCTTCGGGGGCCGGCTGGAGCCGCTCAACCACGTCGCCCTCCTGCTCTACGAGGGCCGCGAGCTGGACGTGGTCACCCAGGCCGAGTCGATCGAGCAGTTCCGGGCGGTGCGGGAGGACCTCGACCGCCTGGCCAAGGCCACCTCGCTGCTGGAGGCGTCCGACCAGGTGGCCCAGGAGCGCCACGCCGCCCCCCGGCTGTACAGCATGCTGCTGGGGGCGCTGCGGGCCCTGGCCGCCGCCGACGCCCCCCTGCTCGCGCCCGCCTTCTTCCTCAAGCTCCTCGCCCTGGAGGGCTTCCACCCCGTGGTCGACGCCTGCGCGGGCTGCGGGTCCGACGCCGACCTGGTGGCCTTCGACGTGGCCGAGGGCGGCGCCCTGTGCCGCTCGTGCGCCGGCCGCCTGTCGGCCCTGGCCCTGTCGGCCGACGGCCTCGCCCTCGTGCGCCGCGTCCTGGGAGGCGACCTGGCCGCCTGCCTGCGCGAGCCCCCGTCGCGGGCCACCGCCGAGGTCGACCGCCTCGCCACCCGAGCCCTCGAGCACCACCTCGAGCGCCGCCTGCGCAGCGTCACCACCCTCGACCGGGCCTGATCGCCGAGGGCGTGTGCAGAAATACTCATATATGGAGTATTTCTGCACAGTGTCGTACCCCACCGGTAAGTTTCGGCCATGTTCGACCGGTCGGTTGCCGCCACCTTCGCCCGCCAGCGGGGCCTGATCAGCCGCCAGCAAGCGATGGCCGCGGGGGCGAGCCGGCAGGTGATCCAGCGCCGTCTCGACACGGGGCGGTGGGTGCGGGTCGGGGGCGGGGTGTACCGGCTGGCGGGCGTGCCGGTCACGTGGGAGCAGCGGGCCCTCGCCGCCTGCCTGGTGGCCGGGCCCCAGGCGGTCGTCTCCCACCAGGCGGCGGCGGTGCTGTTGGGGGTCTCGGGCTTCCGCCCGGGCCGCCCCACATAACCGTCCCGCCCACGGCCAGCGGCCGCAACCCGGTGGCGGTGGTTCACCGGTCGGCGCTGGGCCGGGGCGACCGCACCAGCCGTGAGCGCATCCCCCTCACCCACCCCGCCCGCACCGTGGCCGACCTGGCCCGCACCACGAGCCAAGACCTGCTGGAGGAGGCGGTCGACGACCTGCTGTGCCGCCGCCTCGTCACCCTCGACCGCCTCGAGCGGCTGGCGGCGCCGGCCCCCGCCCTGGTCGCCGTGCTCGCCGCCTGGACGCCGGGGGCGCTGCCCGGCAGCCCGGCCGAGATGGAGCTCGTGCGCTTGCTGGTGGAGGCCGGCCTCGGTCCCCCCGAGCGGCAGCACTGGATCGCCGAGGCCGCCGCCCGGGTCGACCTCGCCTATCCGGACTCCCACGTGGCCATGGAGCTCGACTCGTTCCGGTGGCACGGGGGGCGTCGCCCGTTCGAGAGCGACCGCAGCCGGGGCAACCGGATCGTGGCCGCCGGCTGGCGCCTCCTGCGGGCCACGCCCGGCGACCCGTACTCGCTGGTGGCGGCGGCCACCCGGCTCGTGGCCGGCAACCAGGCCGCCTAGCCTGACGCCATGCCCGCCGAACCCGATCTGACCGAGAAGGTCGTCAACCTCTGCAAGCGACGGGGATTCGTGTTCCCCTCCAGCGAGATCTACGGCGGGTTCCGCTCCACCTACGACTACGGCCCCCTCGGCGTCCTCCTCAAGCGCAACGTCATGGAGGCGTGGTGGCGGGCCATGGTGCAGGAGCGTGACGACATCGTGGGCCTCGACGCCGCCATCCTCATGGCCCCCCGCGTCTGGGAGGCCTCCGGCCACCTGGCCACCTTCACCGACCCCCTCGTCGACTGCCGCAACTGCAAGGAGCGGTGGCGGGCCGACCAGATCGGGGACGCCAGCCCCTGCCCGAAGTGCGGGTCCCGCGACCTCACTGAGGCCCGCCCCTTCCACCTCATGTTCAAGACCCACGTCGGCCCCCTGGAGGACGAGGGGAGCATCGCCTACCTCCGCCCCGAGACGGCCCAGGGCATCTTCGTCAACTTCGCCAACGTGCTGCAGACCAGCCGCAAGCGGCCCCCGTTCGGGATCGCCCAGCAGGGCAAGTCGTTCCGGAACGAGATCACGCCGGGCAACTTCATCTTCCGCACCCGCGAGTTCGAGCAGATGGAGATGGAGTTCTTCGTCCCTCCCGACGAGGGCAAGCAGTGGTTCGAGTACTGGTGCGAGGAGCGCCTGAGGTGGTACGTCGACCTCGGCATCCCCGCCGACAAGCTGCGCCTGCGCAACCACGAGCCCGAGGAGCTCTCTCACTACTCGGCGGGCACGGCCGACGTGGAGTACCTCTACCCGTGGGGCTGGGGCGAGCTGGAGGGCGTGGCCAACCGCACCGACTACGACCTCACCAAGCACGCCGAGCACTCGGGCGAGAAGCTGGAGTACTTCGACCAGGCCAGCGGCGAGCGCTACGTGCCCCACGTGGTCGAGCCGGCGGCCGGGGTGGGCCGCAGCATGATGGC
>DATLGZ010000040.1:0-5192 GCA_035540235.1 Acidimicrobiales bacterium
GTCGCAGCAGCGTGACGATGGCGATCGATGGGCGGCCGGAGCTGCACACGAGGGGTGGGGCGGGTGGCGACAGCCAGCCCCGGGCGGCTGCCTCGCTCAGCAACCCCGGGTTCTCGACCACGAAGACGGTGCTGGCGGCCGGCAGCGGCGGCAGGGGCCAGCGGCGGAGCTGGGCCAGGGTGAGCACCGCCGGCTCTCCCTCGCCGGCGGCGGCGGCCAGCCACCCGGCGAGGGGCGTGCGGCAGCTCGGGGGCGGGACCAGCCCCAGCACGAGCACGGTGGACGACAGCGGGTCGGGCACGACGCCCACCTCCTCCCACAGCAGGCGGGCGCCCTCGGCGTCGCTGGCCCGGGCCCGGCTCCGGGTGGCGGCCACCGCGTCGAGCACCCAGCCGGAAGTGGGGCGCCCCCGGTCGAGGGCGTGGGCGTCTCCCAGCACGTCGGCGGCGAGGGACGCAAGCCCGATGCCGTCGGCCGGGAGGCGGCCGAGCACGGCCAGAGCCCCTGCCAGCCGGCGGCGGTGAGCGGCGAGGTCGCCGCCGGGGACGCCGGCTCGGCGGACGTCCTCGACCCACGGCTGCACCGCCGCCGGGTCGCCGGCGGCGAGGGGCACGGCGGCGGCCGTCTCCCCCAACCAGTCCCACAACGCCTCCCTGGCCCGCTGGTCGGCCAGGCGGGCGGCCCGCCGGTCGGGGATGGGCCCGACCCGCTCCTCGACCAGCCGGCGCAAACCCTCGGCCCCCTCCACCCCGCAGGCGGCGGCCAGGCGGTCGACCCTCAGGCGGGCGGTGGGGCGGGGGAGGCGGTCGAGCCCGAGCAGGTCGGCCAGGGCCCGGCGCTGGGCCAGGGTGAGGTCGGGGACGGTGACGGTGACGGGCGGCCGGCCCTCGCCCAGGCGGCGGGCCAGCTCGGCCCAGAGCGGCGTCAGCTCGGGCCGATCGAGGCGGCTCACGCCGCGCTGGGGTCGATCTCCCGCCGCCGCCCGTCCCAGGTGAAGCGGGTGGACGTGACCGGCGCGTCACCCACGGCGGGGTGGAGGTGGTGGATGGCGATGCCGTCGAGAGTGGCGTACTGGCACCACTCGTGGTCGCTGGTGAACACCGCGTCGAGGTCCCACGCGCTGAAGGTGCCGAACAGCTGGGCCCGGTTCTCCCGGTCGACCCCGGCGAACAGCTCGTCGAGGAGGATGAGGCGGGGGCAGGCGGCGGCCGAGCCGTCGGCCTCGCGGTAGTGGGCGGCGATGGAGGCGAGCATGGGCAGGTGCAGGGCCACCGACCGCTCGCCGGTGGACAGGCGCTGGAGGCGGCGGGCGGTGGCGGGCTGGAACCCCTCCCAGTCGCGGTGGGAGAGCTGGAGGGTGAAGCGGTGCCACGACCGGTAGTCGAGCGTCTCCCGGAGGCGGGCCTCCCACGGGGCGTTGACCTCCAGCTCGGCCCGGGCCTGGTCGACGCGGGCCCGCACGAACGCCTGCAGCGACGCCCGCTCCTCGTCGGACAGGCCGGCGGGATCGCGCAGCAGCAGGGAGCGGGCCTCCCTCACCGCCTGGGGCTGCTCGGGGTCGACCTCCCAGCGCAGCCGCACTCCCACGCCGCCGGCCGCCGACCGGACGGCGCCGAGCTGGCCGTTGATGCCGTCGACCAGCTGGTTGGCCAGGCGGATGCGGTCGGCCAGGGCGTGGCGGACGCTGCCGGCCAGGGTCTGCTCGAAGAGCCGCTCCTCATCGGCGGCCAGCTCGCCGCGGCCCTGGGCCAGCTCGGCGGCGAGGGCGGCCGCCTGCTCGCCCACGCTGCGCCGCAGCCCTCCGGCCGTGGCCCGCAGGGCCCACCAGCCCTCGTCGGTGATCTCCCGGGACAGGTCGACGCGGCCGCCGAGGGTGGCCCGGGCGTGGTGCAGCCGTTCCTCCACCCGGGCCGACGCCCGGTTGACGGCCTGCTCGTCGGACGCCACCCCCTCGAGAGCGCTGGTGAGGGCCCGGGCGGCGGCCAGGACGGCCGTCACCCCCTCGAGGGGAGCGCCGGCCACGCCGGCGCCGGCGTCGGTCGCCGTGCCCCCGGCCACCAGGGCGGCGAAACGGCCGTGGGCGGTGGCCCGCTCCTCCTCGGCCGCGGCCCGGGCCGCCTCGGCCTGGGCCAGCTCCGTCTCCAGCCGGCCGATGCCACGCTGCATGGCCGGGCGCCGGTCGGACAGCTCCCGGTGGCGGTCGCGCCGGCGGTGGCGCTCGCCGTCGAGGGCGCCGATGCGGTCGAGGACCTGGCGGTACTCCGCCCCGATGGTCGACTCGAGGGTGGCCAGCTTGACGTCGACCTCGGCGGCGGCCCGCTCGCTGGTGGCGGCGTTGGCGTCGGCCTCGGTCGCCGCCGCCGCCGCCCGCTCGGCGCTCTCCGCCGCCCGCTCGTGCTGGCGCCGGGCGGCGGCCAGCTCCCGGGCCCGCCGGGCCCAGGTGGCGGCGGCCGTCTCCAGCCCGGCCAGGGCGGCTGCCACCGCGTCGAGACCGTCGCCGGTGGTGGGGAGGTGATGGCGGGCCCCCACGGAGGTGAGGGCCCGCACCGCGTGGCGGACGGCCTGCTCCGCCTCGGCCAGGGCCCGGCGGGCCGACGCCAGGCGGTCCTCGGCCTCGGCCAGGCGGGCGGCGGCCAGGTCGAGGGTGCGGGCGGCCGCCGCCACCTCGTGGCCGTCGGGGGCGGCGGCCAGGTCGGCCAGGGCGGCCGCCTCCTGGGCTTCGTCGGCGGCCGCCCGCCGGTCGAGGGCGGCCAGGCGGGCGTCGGCGGCGGCGAGGGCGGCCTCCACCTCGGCCAGGCGGGCCAGGCGGTGTCGCTCCTGTGCCGCCGCCCCCAGCAGCCGGGCCGGGCCTACCGCCCCCCGGCCGGTGGCCGGCCCCAGCCGGAACGTGCCGTCGGTGCCCACCGCCACGTCGGGACCGTCCACGGCGGGACCGTGCACGTCGGGACCGTCCACGTCGGGACCGTGCACGGCGGGACCGGCCACGGCGGGACCGTCCACGGCGGGACCGTCCACGTCGGGACCGTGCACGTCGGTGCCCACCGCCACGTCGGGGCCGTCGTCGCCGAGCACGGTGGGCCGCACGGCGATGGACGCCAGCACGGCGGCCAGGCCGGCGGCCTCCCCGTCGACGGGCACGAGTAGGTCGGCGGCGGTGGGCCCGGCGGTGGGGCGGGGGCCGAGGAAGACGTCGGCGTAGCTCTCGGGCAGCTCGACCACCCCGCCGGGGGCGACCCAGGCGTCGAGCAGGCCGGCGGCGGCGAGGGCCGCCTCAAGCCCGTCGACGTAGGCCCCGGGCACGCCTTCGGCCACGTCTACCAGCCGCCACAGGGGCGCGCCGGCCCGGCCCGTGCGGTCGCTGCGCCACGCCGGTGGGGCGGGCTCGACCACCCGGCCCTCGGCCAGTTCGGAGCGCTCCTGCACCAGGGCGGCCCGCTCCTGGTCGACCTCGGCCCGCTCCGATGCCAGGCGCTGGCGAGCCACGGCGTGGTCGGCCCGCACCTCGGCGGCCAGCTCACCCACTGCCGCCGCCACCTCGGCCGGGTCGTCGGGCGGCGAGGGCAGGGCGGCCCGCAGCCGCTCGGGCGCCAGCGCGGTGCACGACGCGGCCCACGCCCCGACCGCCTCCACCTGGGCGGCCACCGCCTCCTCTGCCCCCATGCGGGCTCGGCGGTGCGCCTCGCCTCGGTCGTCCACCGCCGCCTGCTCGCCGGCCACGCCCGCCTCGGCGAAGCGGCGGCCCTGGACGGCCTCGTCGTGGTGGCGGAGAGCGGCCCGCACCTCGTCGACCAGCTGGCGGCGGGAGCGGGCCCATGCCCGCACCAGCCGCTCGCCCTCGTCACCCCCGGCCGTTTCCGCCTCGGCCGCCAGCCCGCCCGCGCCCAGGGGCTCGGCTGCCGCCGCCAGGTCGGAGGCGGCTAGGCGGGCGTTGGCCTCGGCCGTGGAGCGCTCGGCGGCCAGCTCGGCGGCCTCGGCCGCCTGGCGCTCCGCTTCGGCCGCCTGGCGCTCGGCGCTGCGCCGGTCGCGGGCCACCAGGTCGCGGAGGCGGCGGGCCTCCGCCCGCAGGTCGTCGAGCTGGGCGCCGTCGCGGTAGGCGTCGCTGGCCTTCAGGGCGTCGATCTCGGTGTCGAGCGCCTGCAGCCGCCCGGCCAGGTCGCGGGCCTCGACCTCCACCGCCTCGGCCTCGACCCGGGCCTCATCGAGGGCGGCGGCGGCGGTGCGCTCGGCCCGGGTGACGTCGTCACGGCGGGTCTCAGCCCGCCGCACCTCGCCCGCCACCGCGGCCGACACCGCCCGGGCGTAGTCGCGCTGGCGGGCGGCCAGGGCCTTCACCTCGGCCAGCTCGTCCTCGAGGCCGTCGAGCTCGGCCCGGCGCCGGTCGAGGCGCTCGAACCCCTCGGCCACCAGCGCCAGGTCGTGGTCGTCGAGGGCGGGCAGTGCCTCGGACAGGACCTCGGACAGCTTGGCCAGATCGAGGTTCTGCGAGAGCTTCTCCTTGCGCAGGGCCAGCAGGGCGGTGACGACCGAGGCGTAGCGGTCGGGGCTGAACCCCGGGAACAGCGTCTCCCGCACCGCGTTGCGGTGCTCCTCGGCCGACGTGTGGACCCGCCCCCGGTGGCCCAGGGCGGCGGCCAGAGCCTTGCGGCTGAGGGGGGAGCGGTGCTCGTCGAGCAGGTGGAGGTCGTGGCCAACGGCCATCGATGTGGTGAAGAAGTCGAGGTCGACCTTGCGGGTGGACGAGGAGGCCTTGAGGCGGGCCCCCACGGTGAACACCTCGTCGCCCCGGCGGAACTCCACCCAGGCGAAGCCGGTGCGGGTGGGGTCGCCGGTGCCGGTCATCACCCGCTCGTAGAGCCCGCCCCGCGACTTGGCCGCCGACGTGAGGCGGGCGGGGGAGGCGTCGGCGTCGAGCAGGAAGGGGAGCAGCAGCTCGAGGGCCATCGACTTGCCCGACCCGTTGGGGCCGCGCAGCAGGAGGCGGCCGCGGTGGAAGGTGAACGTCTCGTCCCAGTAGCGCCACAAGCTCACCAGGCCGGCCCGGGTGGGGGCCCAGCGGCCGGCGCCGGGGACGGGAAGGACGGCGACGCCGTCGTTCAGGATCTTGGCGCTCGGGGTGAGGGCGTTCATCGGTCGTCTCCGAAGAGGGTGGGGGTGGTGACGGTGGGCTCCCCGCAGCGGTAACGGGCCAGGGC
>DATLGZ010000041.1:0-12389 GCA_035540235.1 Acidimicrobiales bacterium
TTCAGCATCTTCTTGTGCTTCTTCTTCCGCATGCGCTTGCGGCGCTTCTTGATCAGCGATCCCATGAGCGGCGCACAACCTAGCAGCGGGGGCTCGGGGACCAGGATTCGAACCTGGACCTACAGCATCCAAAGTGCTGCGTGCTGCCATTACACCATCCCCGACGGACCCGATCATGGTACCGACGACCTCACAAGACGCTCCCAAGATGGTCTTCGCCATGAGCGATCTGGTTCGATCGGGGACGGGAAGCAGTCCCATGCACCACCAGGGCCCGGATCAGCGGTAGAAAGGAGGCATGGGCCTGAGGCCCTTGTCCGCAGTCGTGATGGCGGCGGGAGAGGGCAGCCGTATGAAGTCCTCGCTGCCGAAGCCGCTGCACGCGGTGTGCGGGCGGCCGATCCTGCTGCACGTGCTCGACGCGCTCTCCGAGCTGCTGGTCGACCGGGCCGTCGTGGTGGTGGGCTGGGGAGCGGAGCGCGTCACCAAGACGCTGCTCGAGGACGGCCCCGCCGACCTGCCCATCGACTTCGTCGAGCAGCGGGTGCCCCGCGGCACCGGGGACGCGGTGTCGGTGGCGTTGACCGCCTTCCCCGACGACGACGACGACGGCGACCTCATCGTGCTGCCGGGCGACGCCCCCCTGGTGCGCCCCTCGACGCTGGGCGAGCTGGTGGCCGAGCACCGGTCGGGCGACGCCGCCGCCACCGTGCTCACCGCCCACCTCGAGGACCCGACGGGCTTCGGTCGGGTCATCCGGGGCAAGGACGGCCGTGTCAGCCACATCGTCGAAGAGCTGGACGCCACCGAGGCCGAGCGAGCGGTCGACGAGGTGGCCACGTCGATCTACTGCTTCCGCCGCAGCGTGCTCGCCCCCGCCCTCCGCCGGCTGAGCCCCGAGAACGCCCAGGGCGAGTACTACCTGACCGGGGTGGTGTCGGTGCTATCGCAGGCGGGGTACCGGGTGGCGGCGGTGGCCGCCGAGGACTACACCGAGGCGCTCGGGGTCAACGACCGGGTGCAGCTGGCGGCGGCCGAGGAGGAGCTGCGGCGGCGGATCAACCGGCGGTGGATGAAGGCGGGGGTCGCCATGGTCGACCCGGAGCGCACCTACGTCGACGCCTCCGTGCAGCTGGGAGAGGACGTCACCATCTTTCCCGGCACCATGCTCCAGGGCCGCACCGTCGTGGGTTCGGGCGCTCACCTGGGCCCGGACGTGCGGCTGGTCGACTGCGCCGTCGGGGAGGGGGCGTGCGTGGAGATGACCGTGGGCTACGACGCCGAGATCGGTCCCCACGCGGTGGTGGGCCCCTATGCCGTGCTGCGGCCGGGCAGCCTCATCTCCCCCGGCACCACCACCGGCTCGTTCTACACTGCTCGGGCGAGCGACGACGAGGGCGTGTAGACGATCAAAGAGCTGACCCCCCACAAACGGCTGGAACTGTTCGCCGGGCGGTCCAACCTGCCCCTGGCCCAAGCCATCGCCGCCCATCTGGGCGTGGGCCTGGGTGAGGCCAACCTCTCCGACTTCGCCGACGGGGAGATCCACTGCCGGTTCAACGAGTCGATCCGGGGCTCCGATGTCTTCATCATCCAGAGCCACAGCCATCCTGTGAACCAGTCGATCATGGAGCACCTGATCATGATCGACGCGGCCAAGCGGGCCTCGGCCAAGCGCATCACGGCGGTGTGCCCCTACTACGGCTACGCCCGCCAGGACCGCAAGTCGTCGGGCCGCGAGCCCATCACCGCCAAGCTGGTGGCCGACATGCTGGCGACCGCGGGGGTCGACCGGGTGGTGTCGGTCGACCTGCACAGCGGCCAGATCCAGGGCTTCTTCGACGTGCCCGTCGACCACCTCACCGCCATGCCGATCCTCACCGAGTACGTGGAGGAGCACTTCGGCCACGACGTGGTGATCGTGTCGCCCGACGCGGGCCGGGCCAAGCTGGCCGACCGCTTCGCCCGCCACCTCGACGCCGACCTGGCCATCGTTGACAAGCGGCGGCAAGCGGGCACAGGCGAGGTGCAGGCCCTGGGCGTGATGGGCGAGGTGACGGGGCGGGTCTGCGTCCTGGTCGACGACCAGATCTCCACCGCCGGCACGATGGTGGCGGCCGCCGACCAGCTCGCCCGCCACGGGGCCGTAGAGGTCTACGCCATGGCCACCCACGGCGTCTTCGCCGACCCCGCCATCGACCGGCTGAAGAACTCGGTCATCTCCCGGGTGGTGGTCACCGACACCCTCCCTATCCCCGACGACGTGCGAATCGACAAGATCGAGGTGCTCTCGGTGGCCAAGATCATCGCCGACGCCCTCGACGCCGTCTTCGAGGACACGTCCGTCTCGGACATCTTCGGGGGCGAGAACCAGTCATAGGGGGCCGGTAGCCTCCCGCCCCGCGCCTCGCTTCCCCCTTCCGTGGCCTGTGAAAGGGGAAGTGATGCGGGAATTGTACGTGCCAGGTACAAAATCCGGCCCAGAAGCGGCGCTGGCCCAGGTCTTGGTCGGCCAGCACGGGGTGTTCCGCCGCGACCAAGCCCTGACCTGTGGGTTCACCGACCGGAGGATCCGGTTGCGGGTCGAGCGAGGGCTGTGGGTGCCCATGCACGCCGGGGTCTACCGGGTGGCGGCCGGCCCGGTGTCGTGGCGGCAGCGCGTGATGGCCGCCTGCCTCGCCGTAGGGCCGGCGGCCGTGGCGTCGCACCGGGCGGCGGGCGTCCTGTGGGGACTGGACGGCTGCGCCGACACCGTCGACGTGACCATCGTCGGGAGTGGTGGCCGCCAGCTGCGGGGCGCCGTCGTCCATCGCACGCGCGCCATGCCGCCGGCCGATCGGGGTGAGCGCGACCACATACCGGTGACGCGGCCGGCTCGCACGCTGGTCGACCTGGCGGCGCTGCTGGACGCCGGCGACCTGGAGGCGGCGGTGGACTCGGCGTTCCGCCAGCAGTTGGTGACGCCCGCGTACGTGTCCCGGCGGCTCGCCGGCCTGGGCGCCCAGGGGCGGGGTGGCGTGGCCCGGCTGCGGGCACTGGTCGAGGACCGGCGGCACGCGCCGCCCGCCGACAGCCGCCGCGAGAACGACGTGGCACGCCAACTGGTGGCAGCCGGCCTGCCCCCTCCCGAGCGGCAGCACCCGTTCGAGGAGCTGCGGTTCGACCTGGCCTACCCCGCTCTCAGGATCGCGGTGGAGTTCGACAGCTACCGGCACCACTACGGCCGTCGGAGCTGGCGGCGCGACCGGTCGAGGCACAACCGGGCCGCCGCCGCCGGCTGGCTCGTGTTCCACCTCACCGAAGGCGAGGGGGTGGGCGCCGTCGTCACCGCCTACCGGCAGCGGGCGGCGGCGTAGACTGGCGGCATGGCAGAGGTGCAACTGGCCGCCCACGCGCGGCCCAAGAAGGGCAGCGCGGAGTCGAGGCGGCTGCGGGCGGCCGGGAAGGTGCCGGCCGTGCTCTACGGGCACGGCGTGGAGCCACGGCCGCTGGTCGTCGACGCCCGGGAGCTGCGCAGCGCGCTGAGCGGGGCGGGGGGGCTCAACGCCCTCCTCTCCCTTGAGGTCGACTCGGCCCGCCACCTCGCCATGGCCCGCCAGCTCCAGCGCCACCCGCTGCGGGGCACGCTCAGCCACGTCGATTTCGTGATCGTGCGGCGCGACGAGATCGTCTCGGCCGACGTGCCGGTGCGGCTGGCCGGCGAGGCGTCCCAGGTGACCAGGTCCGACGGCGTCATCGAGCAGCAGCTGTTCAACCTGGCGGTCCAGGCCACGCCGGGCGAGATACCGCCCCACCTCGAGGTCGACATCTCCGGCATGGCGGTGGGCGACACCGTGCGGGTGGGTGACCTCAAGCTTCCCGCCGGAGTGGCGACCGAGGTCGACCCCGAGGAGCCGGTGGTGGTGGCCACCGCGTCGACTGTGTCGGCCGAGATCGCGGCCGAGGAGGAGGCCGCCACCGAGGAGACCGCCACCGAGGAGGCGGCGGCCGAGGGCAGGGCGGCCCAGGGGGCGGAGCCCCCGGGCGAGGGCGGCGGGAGCGAGACCGGCGCCGCCGAGGGCTAGTCCCTGCTGCGGGAGCGAGAGGGGGAGCAGGCCGACCTCCTGGTCGTCGGCCTGGGCAACCCCGGACCGGAGTACGACGGCACCCGCCACAACCTGGGCGCCGACGTGGTGGCCGTGCTGGCGGGCCGCTACGGGGGCACGCTGCGGCGGGGCAAGGAGCGGGCCCTGGTGGCGGAGCTGCGGCCCCGGGGCAGGTTCCTCGTGGTGGCCTTCCCCCAGACCTACGTGAACCTGTCCGGAGAGTCAGTCGGCCGGCTGGTGCGCCGCTACGGCGTGGTGCACGACCTGAGCCGGCTGGTGGTGGTGCACGACGAGCTCGACCTGCCGTCGGGGCGGGTGAAGGTGAAAGACGGCGGGGGCACCGCCGGCCACAACGGCCTGGAGTCCATCCGGGCCCACCTGCACACGGGGGCCTTCCCGCGGGTGCGGATCGGTATCGGCAAGCCTCCCGGCCGCCAGACGGGAGCCGACTTCGTCCTGCGCCGGCCGGCCAAGGCCGAGCGCATCGACCTCGACGTGGCCGTCGACGAGGCCGCCGACGCGGTGGAGTGCATCCTCGACCACGGGGTGGACGTGGCCATGAACCGCTTCAACACCGTCCGCTAGCGCCATGGGAAGACTTTCCCGGAGCTGGGGGTTGACCTTGCACTAGGACCAAGGTCGTACCCTGGACGCGAAGGAGGTGATTCACATGGCCGATGGAGTCAGCGGGGACGGCTGCGGCTGCGGCTGCGGCACCATGACGGTCGGTTCGACCACCGCCAGCTGCGGCTGCGGGTGCTCGTCCGACGCCCCCAAGTCGCGCGAGCAGGAGATCGCCGAGCTGGCGGCGCTGCGCGAGACGATCGACCAGCGCCTCAAGGAGCTCGCCAGCTGATCGCCCGCCGGCCTCGACGGCCCCGGATCGGCGCCCGCCGGATCGGCGCCCCCCGGATTGGTTGTCGCAGGCCGGCGGTACCCTTCGTCGGGTGAGCCTGGAGGCCCTGCCGCCGCTCCTCCGACACCACCCTGCGATACCGGGGTTGGCCGGCGCGCCCGCCGCCGTGGTGGCGGTGCCGGAGCCGGCCCGGGCCTTCTCGGTGGCCGGCCTGGCCCACCTGTCGGGCCGTAGCCCCATCGTGGTGGCCGTGCCCACCACCGCCGAGGCGGAACGGCTTGCCCACGACCTGCGCGCCTACCTGGGCGACGCGTCCGACGGGCCGGGCGCCGGGGTGGCCGTCTTCCCGGCGTGGGAGACGCTCCCGTTCGAGCGGGTGAGCCCGGCGGTCGAGACCATGGGCCGGCGGTTGCGGCTGATGTGGCGGCTGCGCCGCCCCGACCACGCCCCCCGGGTGGTGGTGGCGCCCGTGCGGGCGCTGGTGCAGCGGCTGGGGCCGCACGTGGAGGAGGTCGAGCCCGTGACCGTGCGCCCGGGCGACCGCCTCGACCCCGTCGACCTGGTCGAGCGGCTGGTGGCGCAGGGTTACCGGCGCGAGCACCAGGTGGAGCATCGAGGCGAGGTGGCGCGGCGGGGCTCGATCGTCGACGTGTTCCCCTCCACCGACGACGAACCGGTGCGCATCGACCTTTGGGGCGACGAGGTCGACCGCCTCACCCGCTTCTCGGTGGCCGACCAGCGTTCCACGGCCGACGTCGAGTGCGCCGAGCTCTTCCCGGCCCGGGAGGTGCTACCCACCGACGAGGTGCGGGAGCGGGCCGCCCGCCTGGTGGGCGAAGAGCCGTGGGGCCGCGAGCAGTGGGAGCGGCTGGCCGAGGGGGCTGTCTTCGACGGGATGGAGTCGTGGCTGCCGTGGCTGGCCGGCGACGAGCACGTGCTGTTCGACCTGGTGGGTCCGGGCGCTCAGGTCATCCTCGTCGAGCCCCGCCGCATGCGCGACCGGGCCAAGGAGCTGCTGGAGGAAGAGGCGGCTCTGGCCTCCACCCTGGCCCTCACCTGGGGAGCGGCGGCCGACCGGGAGTGGCCCCGCCTCCACCTCCCCTTCGACCGGCTGCTGGCCCACACCCGGGCGCCGGCGTGGACGTTCGTCAACGTGGCCGAGGGGCCCGACACCACCAGCCTGGGCGCAGGCGGATGGGGTCCGGTGCTGGGCGACCCCGAGCGGCTGGCCCGCCAGGTGGGCGACTACGTGGCCCGGGGATACCGGGTGGTGGTCGCCGCCGACGGCATGGGGTCGGCGTCCCGCATCGCCTCGTCGCTGGCCGACCACGGGGTCTCCCTGCCGGTGGCGCAGGGGGATGGGGCCGGCGCGGCCCGCAGCGCCGTCGTGGTGCAGCCGCTGGAGCGGGGGTTCGTCATCCCCGACATCGAGCTGGCGGTGCTCACCGAGGCCGACGTCACCGGCCGGCGCCGGCCCCACCGCCAGCCGAGGGCGCGCCGTACCGACGCCACCGCCTTCTTCGAGGACCTCCAGCCCGGCGACTACGTCGTCCACCACCACCACGGGGTGGCTCGCTACGGGGGCATGGTCACGCGGGCGATCGGCGGCGCCGCCCGCGACTACCTGCTGCTCGAGTACCGGGGGGGCGACAAGCTCTACGTCCCCTCCGACCAGATCGACGCCATCCGCCACTACACGGGCGGGGAGACCCCCACCCTCCACCGCCTCAACGGCAGCGAGTGGCAGAAGACCCGGGCCAGGGTCAAGGCCGCGGTGCGGGAGATCGCCCAGGAGCTGGTCGTGCTCTACCAACGCCGGCTGGCCAGCGCGGGCCACGCCTACCCCGCCGACACGCCGTGGCAGCAGGAGCTGGAGGAGGCGTTCCCCTACCGGGAGACGCCCGACCAGCTGCGGGCCATCACCGAGGTAAAGGCCGACATGGAGGAGCCGACGCCCATGGACCGGCTGGTCTGCGGCGACGTGGGCTTCGGCAAGACCGAGGTGGCCATCCGGGCCGCCTTCAAGGCGGTGCAGGACGGCAAGCAGGTGGCGGTGCTGGTGCCCACCACCCTGCTGGCCCAGCAGCACTTCCAGACGTTCTCGGAGCGGTTCGCCGGCTACCCGGTGCGGGTGGAGGTGATCTCCCGGTTCCTCACCCCGGGCCAGGCCAAGAAGGTGGTGGAGGGGCTCGCCGACGGGTCGGTCGACGTGGTCATCGGCACCCACCGGCTGCTCTCGGGCGACGTGAGGTTCAAGGATCTGGGGCTGCTGGTGGTCGACGAGGAGCAGCGCTTCGGCGTCACCCACAAGGAGGCGATCAAGCAGCTGCGGGCCGACGTGGACGTCCTCACCCTCACCGCCACACCCATCCCCCGGACGCTGGAGATGAGCCTCACCGGCATCCGCGACCTCACCCTGCTCAACACCCCGCCGGCCGAGCGCCAGCCCATCCTCACCTACGTGGGTGAGTACGACGAGCGGGCGGTCAGCGAGGCGATCCGGCGGGAGCTGCTGCGCGAGGGCCAGGTCTTCTTCGTCCACAACCGGGTGTACGACATCGACGGGGTGGCGGGCCGCGTCCGCGAGCTGGTGCCCGAGGCCCGGGTGGCGGTGGCGCACGGCCAGATGGACGAGGCCCAGCTCGAGAAGGTGGTGCTCGACTTCTGGGAGGGCGAGTACGACGTGCTCGTCTGCACCACCATCATCGAGTCGGGCATCGACATGCCGACCGTTAACACCCTCGTGGTCGACCGGGCCGACCTCATGGGGCTGGGCCAGCTCCACCAGCTGCGGGGGCGGGTGGGGCGGGCCGGCCAGCGGGCCTACGCCTACCTCTTCTTCCCGCCCGAGCGGCAGCTCACCGAGCAGGCCTACGAGCGGCTGAAGACCATCGGCGAGCAGACGGAACTGGGGTCGGGGTTCAAGATCGCCATGCGCGACCTGGAGATCCGGGGGGCGGGCAACCTGCTGGGCGCCGACCAGTCGGGGCACATCGCGGCCGTCGGCTACGACCTCTACGTCCAGATGGTGGCCGAGACGGTGGCCGAGCTGAAGGGGGAGCCGGTCAAGGAGCCGGCCGAGGTGCGCATCGACATCCCCGTCGACGCCGTGTTGCCGCCCGGCTACGTGCCCCTGGAGGAGCTGCGGCTGGAGGCCTACCGGCGGCTGGCCGCCGTGACCAGCCATCAGGAGGTGGACGACATCGCGGCGGAGTGGGCCGACCGCTACGGTCCCGCCCCCGAGCCGGCCCGGGCCCTGCTGCGGGTCGCCCGGCTGCGGGCCGAGGCGGTGCGGACGGGGGTGCGGGAGGTCACCTTCGCCCGCGGGGTGGCCCGCCTCTCACCGCTGGCCCTCAAGACGAGCCAGCGCATCCGCCTCCAGCGGCTCTACCGCGACGCGGTCTACAAGGAGGACCTGGGCCAGCTGGTGGTCCCGCTGCGGGGCGGCGCCGACCCCGCCGACGCCCTCGCCACCCTGCTGGCCACGCTTTTCCCGGCCGAGGCGGCGGTAGTTGATCGCCCGGAGCCGGTACCATCGGTCGCACCGTGAACAGACGTTCTGCCTCTGCTGTCGCGCTCGCCACTGCCGTTTTCGTGCTGGCGGGCTGCGGGTCGGTCGCGCCCTACGCGGCCAAGGTCGACGGCAAGTCGATCAGTGAGAACCAGCTCGAAGAGGAGATGCGGGCCATCGCCGCCAACGAGGCCTACCTCCGGTCGGTCGAGTCCCGCATCCAGGTGCGGGGAAGCGGCGCCGGCACCTTCGACGCCGCCTTCACCGGCCAGATCCTCGGCCGCCAGATCCAGTACGTGCTCGTCGACAGGGAGCTCGACCGGCGCGACCTCAAGGTGAGCGCCGCCGACCGTGATGCGGCCCGGGAGGTCGTCAGCCTGCAGGCGGGCGGCGAGGAGATCCTGAACGGCTTCCCCGAGAAGTACCGGGACACGCTCATCGAGCGGGCGGCCAAGGTCGACGTGCTGACGGTCTCGCTGGCCGGCCAGGCGGCCACCGAGGAGGCGGCCCGCACCTACTACGAGGCCAACAAGAACGAGTTCACCGAGGCGTGCGTCAGCCACATCCTGGTGTCCTCCCGCGAGCGGGCCGACCAGCTCAGGGCCCGCATCACGGGTGGGGAGGACTTCGCGGCGGTGGCCCGCACCGACTCCCTCGACAGCCAGACCGCCTCCCGGGGCGGCGACCTGGGCTGCGACATCACGGCCGAGACCTTCGACGCCCCGCCCTTCACCGCCGCCATGATGAGCCAGCCGGTGGGCGAGGTGGGCGACGTGGTGCAGACGCAGGCCGGCTTCCACCTCCTCCTCGTCCGGTCCCGTACCGTGCCGCCGCTGGAGAAGGCGGGCGCCCGGGCGCGGGAGAAGGTGGTCATGGCCAGCCGGGCCAAGCTCCAGGAGTGGATCAACACCGCGGTGGCCGAGGCCAAGATCGAGGTCAACCCCAAGTACGGCACGTTCGACACGACCACGCTGGCGGTGGTGCCCCCGGCGGCGCCGACGACCACGGTGGCCCAGCAGCCGCCCCAGAGCGGGATCCAGCCGCTGCGTCCCTGACCTCGGGCCGATGACGCCGACGGTGGTGGTGGTGGGCCTGGGCCCGGCCGGTCCCGAGCTTCTCACCGCGGCCGCCCGAGAGGCGATCGAGCGGGTGCCCGGCCGGTTCCTGCGCACGGCGCGCCACCCGGCGGCGGCGGCGGTGCCGGAGGCGGTCAGCTTCGACGCCTTCTACGAGTCGGCGGAGACCCTCGAGCAGGTGTACCGCGGCATCGCCGACGCCCTGGTGGAGGCGGCGGAGGCGGAGGGGGCCGTGCTCTACGCCGTGCCCGGCTCGCCGCTCGTGGCCGAGCGCACGGTGGAGCTGCTGCTGGCCGACGAGCGGGTGGCGGTCGAGGTGGTGGCGGGTATGTCGTTCCTCGACCTGGTGTGGGCCCGCCTGGGCGTCGACCCGGTGGCGGCGGGGGTGAGGGTGGTCGACGGCCACCGCTTCGCGGAGGAGGCGGCGGGCGAGCGGGGGCCGCTGCTGGTGGCCCAGTGCGACTCCAAGGCGGTGCTGTCGGACATCAAGCTGGCGGTGGACGGGCCCGGGCCCAAGGACGTGGTCGTCCTCCAGCGGCTGGGGCTGCCCGAGGAGTCGGTGGTCACCGTGGCGTGGGACGACCTCGACCGCGACGTGGACCCCGATCACCTGACCTGCCTGTGGCTGGCCGAGATGGCGGCGCCGGTGGCCGGGGAGGTCCAGCGGTTCGCCGAGCTGGTGCGCACCCTGCGGGCCCGCTGCCCCTGGGACCGGGAGCAGACCCACACCACCCTCACCCGCCACCTCCTGGAGGAGACCTACGAGGTGCTCGACGCCATCGAGGCCCTGGGGCCCGACGGCGCGGGCTTCGACCACCTCGAGGAGGAGCTGGGCGACTTGCTGTTCCAGGTCGTGTTCCACGCCACGCTGGCGGCCGAGGAGGGGCAGTTCACGCTGGCCGACGTGGCCCGGCGGGTGCACGACAAGCTTGTCGGCCGCCACCCCCACGTGTTCGGTGACGTGCAGGCCGACACCCCCGGGCAGGTGATGCGCAACTGGGAGCACATCAAGCAGGCCGAGAAGGGCTCCGCCAGCCTGATGGACGGCATCCCCGGCCACCTGCCGTCGCTGCTGTACGCCCACAAGGTGCAGCGCAAGGCGGCGTCGGTGGGGGTGGAGGTGGACGGGGGCGACGCCGGCGTGGGCGGCGCGCTGTTCGAGCTCGTCGACCGCGCCCGGGCCGACGGCATCGACCCCGAGGCCGCCCTGCGGGCGACGGTGGTGGCGTGGCGGGACCGGTTCATGCGCATGGAGGGGCTGGCCTTGGCGGCGGGTGTCGACCTGCGCACCGCCGAACCGGCTCTCGTGCGCCGGCTTTGGGCTCAGGCCTCGGCCTGAGCCTCCTCCCACGCAACTGCCCCCGCGCAGCCGTCGCGGATGCGGCAGTAGCGGCAGCGGGGGCAGGGGGTGACAGCCGGCTCCCGGGCCCCGGCCCGCAGCTCGACGATCTTGCGCACCCCGTCGACCGTGCGGCGGAGGGCGATCTCCAGGGTGTCGACGGTGACGTCCTCGGCCGCGAAGGAGGCGGAGTCGAGGTAGTAGCTGGCCACCCGGAACGGGGGCACGCCGATGCGTAGGGCTTGGACCAGGGCGTAGAAGCGGAGGTCGTCGAGGTGGCTGGTGTAGTGGCTGCCCGTCTTGAGGTCGACGAACAGGCAGCGGGCCTCGGCCCCGCGGGCCCGGCCCAGGGCCAGGTCGATCTTGCCGGACAGGACGATGCGGCCGCCGCACAGGTCGGCCCGCACCGGCAGCTCGGTGCGGGGCCACCAGGCGGGGAGGATCGGCGGCCAGCACTCGAGGAAGGTGGAGACGGCGTTGGCGGCCCGGGCCCGCAGCTCGGCCCGGGCGGGCGGGGCCAGGGTGGAGAGGAACCAGCCCAGCGAGCGGGCCGGCTCGGCGGCCATCTCCTCGACGGCGTGATCGACCAGCTCGAGCGGCGCCGCCGCGGCGGTGGCCGCCACCGACAGCTGGATGGCCCGGTGGGTGACCTCGCCCTGGGCGGTGGCGACGCTCCACCCGTCCCACGCCTGCTCGGCCACGTAGTTGGCCTCACACGTGTGGACCGACGACAGGGCGTGCTTGGTGACCCGTACGGGAGGGTCGGCAACCGCCGCCGCCAGGGGCGCCAGGGCCTCTTCCAGGGCGGCCCGCAGGTCGTCGGCGACCGAGGGCTCGAACGTGGGCCGGGGCTGGTCGCGCCCCAACAGCTCGGCCACCACCCGCTCCTGGGCGGGCGTGAGCCCGCCGTGCCCGGTCATGGGGGGCACGCTACCGGCGGGGTGTGACCGTCGCCCTCGTCAGCGGGTGCGGCGGCGGGCGCTGATGGCGGCCAGCGAGCCGAAGAGGGCGACGGCGGACGTGCCCAGGGTCCCCAGGAGGAACGAGGCGAAGCCGATGCGCACGTAAGACGGCGGGTCGACGCCTCGGGCGGTGTACTCGTGGAGGCTGTTGCGGACGGCGAGCAGGCTGCCCAGGGCGATGACGAGGGCCAGCACCACCGCCACCACCAGCATCACGCTCACCATCCGTTCCTGGAGGCCGGTGGTGGCCAGCCCCAGCAGGCGGGGCAAGCTCATGAGGACGAGGCCGGCCACCAGCACCAGAGCGGTGACGGGGCCGAGGTTCCCGAAGGGGAAACCCAGGCGGTGGAACAGGTCGGTGCGAACCGCGTTGGCGTCGAGCTGCTCGGGCAGGGCCAGCCCCTGGAGGGTGGAGGCCACCACCTGGGCGGTGACCACCGCCACCAGGGCCACACCGAGCGTCGACAGCAGTCCCGCCCACCGGGCCAACCCCTCCTCGTACTCGTCGACCGGCTCCTCGGCGGGCCGGGGCGCGGGCCGCCGAGGAGCCGGTCGACGAG
>DATLGZ010000042.1:0-8701 GCA_035540235.1 Acidimicrobiales bacterium
TTCGAGGCGGGCCTGGCCGCCGCCGTCAACCGCCTGCTGGCCGAGCCCGGGACGGCCCGGCGGTTCGGGGAGGCCGGCCGCCGGCGGGTGGTGGAGCGCTTCAGCTGGGCCGCCGTCGCCCGCCGCACCGCCGACCTCTACACCGAGCTCGCGGGCTGACCTTCGAAGTCAACGGCAGGCCGTCCCCGCCGGGCGGCCCCTCACCACGCCCCCGAGGGCGACGTGCCGACTCCGAAGGCCGACGGCGACGAGCCGAAGCCGGCGGGCGAGAGGCGGGTCGGCGCGGGCCGGCCCACCTGCTCCCACCGTCCGTCGTTGCAGCGGTAGGTGTAGCCGGCCACGACGATCTCCTCGCCGTGGGGGTAGTAGACGGGCGGGACGCCGGTTCGGCACGAGCTGTACCAGCGCTCGCCGGTCGGCAGGGCCTCGACCGGCGAGGCAAGCCCGACGGCCACGGCGGCCAGCGACAGCAGGGCGGCGGCCACGGCCCGCCGGGCCGGGAACCGATGGCGTGGTGCAGCCAGCGAGACGGCTTCGGTGGTGGACGGCTGGTGGTTCATGGTGAACCTCCCTCCTGTTGTGGCTCGGGCCGGGCGCCCGTTGCCCTCAGCCCATTGATGAACCAGTAGGGGCGGCCGGGGAATGGCCGGGCCGGTCATATGGTCGGTTCCGGTCGTCAGGCCCGCCTTACCGTCGGGTCACCCTCGATGGGCTGGCTGGTGGTCAGTTCGAGGGGTAGAGGATCACGCCGACTGGCGGGGGGCCTGGGAGCGGGCGGGAGCGTCGTCGGGGCGGCGGCGGAGCGACACGGTCGTGCGCCGGTCCTGGCGACGGTGCCACGCCCCTTGGATGGCGCTGGTGCTGACCAGCACCGCCGCCAGCCACACGGCCCCGAGGGCGTAGCCGCCCAGCACGTCGGTGGCCCAGTGGCTGCCGAGGTAGACGCGCGAGAAGCCGACGAGGAGCACGACCGTGAGGGCCAGCGTCCATGCCGCCACCTTGGCCGACCACGTCCTCACCCAGCCGGCGGTGAGGTAGGCCAGGGCGCCGTAGACGGCGATGGCGTAGGTGGCGTGGCCCGAGGGGAAGGCGAACCCCTCCCCCCGCACCACCACCGCGGCCATGGCCGGGCGAGGGCGGGCGACCAGCGACTTGACCACGTCGGCCAGCACCATGCCGCCGCCCAGGGCGACGCCCAGCACCAGCAGCGGGGTCCAGCTGCCGGTGAAGTGCCGCGCCGCCAGGCCCACGGCGGTGGCCAGCACGGCCAGCAGGGGCCACCCGCCCAGGTCGGTGACCCCCTGCATGACGGTCGCCAGCCACTCCACCTGGCGGTCGAGGAGGGCCCGGGTGATTGGCCCGTCGAGGCGCACCGCGCCTCCGCCGGAGATGACGTCCTGCATCACCACCCCGAAGGCCCAGCCGGTGAGGCCGAGGGCCACGAGCTGGAGGGTGAGGGCCAGACCCAGGGCCCGGCCCGGCCGCAGCCGCCCGGCCAGGAACGCCAGCTGAGCCTGGTACCGGCGGCGGGCCCGCAGCAGCAGGGGGCGGTCGAGCACCCGGGCCATGAACGCCCGCACCCGCTCGGGGTTGCGCGACACCCACCGCCCCATCGCCGCCACGCCGCCCAGCACCACCACCAGGCCGAGCAGCACCAGCCCGGCCTGCCCGGCGTAGTGCTCGACCCGGCGGTAGGAGCTGCCCGCCAGGTAGCCGAGGCCCACGATGGTGGGCGCCCACACCAGTGCGCCCAGCGCGTTCCAGAAGAGGAACTTCCGGTACGGCATGCGCGACACGCCGGCCAGGGCCGGCACCAGCGCCCGCAGCACCCCGATGAAGCGGCCGAAGAACACCGCCCGCCCGCCTTTGGCGACCAGGTACTGCTCGGCTCGCGACCATCGCTCCTCTCCCACCTTCTGCCCGAGGCGGCCGCGGCGGATGGATCCTCCCAGGTAGCGGCCGATCTCGTAGCCGATGGAGTCGCCGATGATGGCGCCCGCCACCGCCGCCAGCATCATGGGGACGAGCTCGGCCCGGCCCTCGTAGGCGATGTACCCCCCGATGAGCATGGCCAGCTCGCCGGGGACGAACAGCCCCACGAAGGCAGACGCCTCCAGGGCCGCCATCACGGCCACCACGAGGTAGGCCGCCGGGCCGGCCAAGCGCCCCAGCGCGTCGAAGAACTCAGTCATGCCGAGCCCGCTCCACTGCCATTCGACCGTACCGAAGCCGCCGGGGTTGCGGTGGTCGAGGGGGGGGCGGCCAGGCCGGCCGGTCCTCTACTACCCCCTACCCCTATATGCTACGGACATGCGGGGCTACACCATGGACAAGGACGACTACCTCAAGCGGCTGCGCCGCATCGAGGGGCAGGTGCGGGGGTTGCAGCGGATGGTCGAGGAGGACGCCTACTGCGTGGACGTCCTCACCCAGGTGAGCTCGGTCACCAGCGCCCTGCGGGGGGTGGCCGTCGGGCTGCTCAACGAGCACGTCAACCACTGCGTGCGCAAGGCGGCGGGCGACGACCCCGAGGAGGCACGCGCCATGATCGAGGAGGCCACCCGTGCCATCGAGCGGCTCGTCCGGTCGTGAGGGCGACGCCCGCCTGACCGCTCACCTGGAAACCTACCTGGGCCGCTGGCCGCCCCGGGCCGCCGTCGACGTCGTGGGCCACGAGGCTCGGCTCGGGCCGGCGTGGGACGGGGCGTCGGTCGTGGCGGTGGCGGTGGCGTCGCCGGCGGGAACGCTGGTGTCGGTGGTCCCGGGCCGCCAGAGCGGGCCGGCGGCCAGCCGCCTGGCCGCCACGCCCGTCCTCACCGACGACTTCCGCCGGGAGCTGGCCGCCCTCGCCGGTGTGGGGGAGGCCCAGGCGAGCCCGTGGCTCCCCTTCCGCTGGACGGTCGAGCCCGCCGACCTGCCCGACGCCGGCCAATGGGTGGGCCCCGAGCACCCCGCCCTTCCCGACTGGCTGCGGCTGTTCGCCGGGCCGGTGCTGGTCGCCCTCGATCCCGTCACCGGGCGCTACCTGGCCGGCGTGGCGGCCAAGCCCCACACCCGCTGGGGCCGGGAGCTGGCCGTCGGCACCGACGAGGCGGCCCGGGGCCGGGGCCTGGCCCGGCGGCTGGTGGCCCAGAAGGCGCGGGCGGTGCTGGCCGACGGGGCGGTGCCTCTCTACGTGCACCATCCCGACAACGTCGCATCGGCCCGCGTGGCCGACGCCGCCGGGCTGGCCGACACGGGCTGGCGCATCCTCTACGTCTGGGGGTGAGCCCGGGCGGCCGTAAGGTGGGCGGATGGCGCCGGTGGTGATCCTCGTCCGCCACGGCCAGACGGAGTGGACGATCTCCGGCCAGCACACGGGGCGGACCGACATCCCCCTCACCGACCACGGCCGGGAGCAGGCCCGGGCCCTGTGCGGCCCGCTGGCCGAGCGGAAGCTGGCCCTCGTGCTCTCCAGCCCGCTGTCGCGCGCCCTCGAGACGTGCCGGCTGGCCGGCCTGGGCGACCAGGTCCAGACCGACGACGACCTGATGGAGTGGGACTACGGCGACTACGAGGGCCGCACCACCGCCGACATCCGGGACGGGCGTCCCAAGTGGTCCCTGTGGCTGGACGGCGCCCCCGGCGGTGAGACGGCGGCCGCCGTGGGGGCGCGGGTCGACCGGGTCATCGCAGAGGTGCGGGAGGTGATGGCCGAGACCGAGGCCGACGTCGCCCTCTTCGGCCACGGCCACGGGCTTCGGGTGCTGGCCGCCCGCTGGCTCGGGCTCACCCCCGCCGACGGCCGGCTGTTCGCCCTCGACCCGGCCACCCTCTCCCTGCTCGGCTACGAGCGGGAGAACCCGGTGATCCGCCGCTGGAACGACCCCACCGGCACGCTGTGAGCGCCGCCTGGCGGCCGACCGGGCCGGGCCGCCGCCTTGACGACGAACGCCAGGAGGGAGCCGTATGCAACTTGGGATGATCGGGCTGGGCCGCATGGGGGCCAACCTGGTGCGCCGGCTGATGGACCACAGCCACGACTGCGTGGCCTACGACATCGACCCGGCGGCCGTGGCCGTCGTCGAATCCGAGGGGGCGGTGGGGGCGTCGTCCCTGGAGGACTTCGTGGCCAAGCTGGCCCCACCCCGGGTGGTCTGGATCATGGTCCCGGCCGCCTTCGTGGGCGGCACCATCGCCTCCCTCAGCGACATCCTCGAGGCGGGGGACATCGTGATCGACGGCGGCAACTCCTACTACCGCGAGGACATCCACCGGGCCCAGGCGCTGGCCGAGCTCGGCATGCACTTCGTGGACGTGGGCACCAGCGGGGGCGTGTTCGGCCTCGACCGCGGCTTCTGCCTCATGATCGGCGGCGAGGCGGAGGTCGTCGCCCATCTCGACCCGATCTTCCGGGCCCTCGCCCCCGGCGTCGACGCCGCTCCCCGCACCGCCGGCGCCAGAGGGGAGCCGGCCACCGCCGAGCAGGGCTACCTCCACTGCGGCCCGTCCGGCGCCGGCCACTTCGTCAAGATGGTCCACAACGGGATCGAGTACGGCATGATGGCCGCCTACGCCGAGGGGCTGGCCATCCTCGACAAGGCCGACGTGGGCGCCCGCACCCGAGCCCACGACGCCGAAACCGCGCCCCTCTCCGATCCCCAGTACTACCGCTACCACCTCGACGTGGCCGCCATCACCGAGGTCTGGCGGCGGGGCAGCGTCGTCGCCTCGTGGCTCCTCGACCTCACCGCGTCGGCCTTCGCCAAGGACCCTGACCTGTCGCAGTTCAGCGGGCGGGTGTCCGACTCGGGCGAGGGGCGGTGGACGGCCATCGCCGCCGTCGAGCAGGGCGTTCCCGCCTACGTGCTCACCGCCGCCCTCCACGAGAGGTTCAGCTCCCGCAACGAGGGCCAGTTCGCGGGCAAGGTGCTGTCGGCCATGCGCAGGGAGTTCGGCGGCCACGACGAGCACCGGATGGAGTGATGATCGCCGACAGCACTGAGTGGAAGGCGCTGACCGACCACGCCGCCGGCCTCCGCACCATCCACCTCCGAGACCTCTTCGCCGCCGACCCCGAGCGGGGCGAGACCATGGCCGCCTCCGCCGGCGACCTCTACCTCGACTACTCCAAGAACCTGGTCACCCCCGAGACCCTCGACCTGCTGGTGGCGCTGGCCGAGCGGGCCGAGCTGCGGGGCCGCATCGAGGCCATGTTCGCGGGCGAGCCCATCAACACCACCGAGCGCCGGCCCGTCCTGCACGTGGCGCTGCGAGCGGCCGAGGGGACGTCGATCGTCGTGGACGGTGAGGACGTGGTGGCGGCCGTGCACGACGTGCTGGCGCGCATGGGCCGCCTCGCCGAGCGGGTGCGGTCAGGCGAGTGGCGGGGGTTCACCGGCCGGCCCGTCGCCAACGTCGTCAACATCGGCATCGGCGGGTCCGACCTGGGGCCGGCCATGGCCTACGAGGCACTTCGGGACTTCAGCGACCGGGGGATCACCGCCCGCTTCGTGTCCAACGTGGACGGGGCCGACTTCTGGGAGTCGACCCGCGACCTCGACCCGGCCGAGACCCTGTTCGTGGTGGCCTCCAAGACGTTCACCACCGTGGAGACGCTGACCAACGCCCGCACGGCACGCGACTGGGTGGTGGGGGCGCTGGGCGAGGAGGCCGTCTCCCGGCACTTCGTGGCGGTGTCGTCCAACGCCGCCAGGGTCGCCGACTTCGGGATCGACCCGGAGAACATGTTCGAGCTCTGGGACTGGGTGGGGGGCCGCTACTCCTACGACTCTGCCATCGGACTGTCGCTCATGGTGGCCATCGGGCCCGACAACTTCGCCGACATGCTGGCCGGGTTCCGCACGCTCGACGAGCACTTCCGCACCACCCCCTTCGAGCGCAACCTGCCGGTGCTGCTGGGCCTGTTGGGCGTGTGGTACCGCAACTTCCTCGGCCTCCAGAGCCACGCCGTCCTGCCCTACAACCACGAGCTCGACCGCTTCCCCGCCTACCTGCAGCAGCTCGACATGGAGAGCAACGGCAAGTCGGTCACCGTGGGCGACGAGCCGGTGGGGTGGGACACCGGGCCGGTCGTGTGGGGGACGCCGGGCACCAACGGCCAGCACGCCTACTTCCAGCTGCTGCACCAGGGCACGACGGTGGTGCCGGCCGACTTCATCGGGTTCGTGCAGCCCAACCACGACGTCGGCGGCCACCACGACCTTCTCATGGCCAACTTCTTCGCCCAGACCGAGGCGCTGGCGTTCGGCAAGACGGCGACCGAGGTGGCGGCCGAGGGCGTCGTGTCGCACCAGGCGGCCCACCGGGTGTTCCCCGGCAACCGCCCGACCAACACCATCCTCGCCCCCCGGCTGACGCCTCACGTGCTGGGCCAGCTGGTGGCCCTCTACGAGCACAAGGTCTTCACCCAGGGGACGGTGTGGGGCATCAACTCCTTCGACCAGTGGGGGGTGGAGCTGGGCAAGGTGCTGGCCAACCGCATCCACCCGGAGCTGACGGCGGAGGGCGGCGGCGAGCCGGCGCTGGCCCACGACAGCTCCACCAACGCCCTCATCCGGAGGTACCGCCGAGGCGCTGGGCGCTGACGTCGAGCTCGCGGTAGCCCCGGGCCACCGCGTCGCCGAGCGCCGCGGGCGGGAAGGGCCAGCCGTCGCCGTAGGCGGCCAGGGCCCTCTCGAGCGGGACCTCGCCCACCCACAGGCCGCAAATGGCCCTGGCCACGTGGGCCAGGTCGCGCTGCTGGGCGGCGACGAACCCACGGTCGACAACGTGTCCGTGGCCGGGCACGACCCGGTCCCCGGGGCGGACGAGGCCGACCAGGCGGGCGGCCGTGGCCGGCCAGTCGAGGGGGTGGCAGTCGTCGCCGTAGGCGGGCGGCCCCGACTCCTCGACGAGGTCGCCGGCGAAGACGACGCCGGCGCCGGGGACGAGCACGACGACGTCCCCACCAGTGTGGCCCGGGCCGAGGTGGCGCAGCTCGACGGTGCGGCCGCCCAGGTCGACGGTGGCCCGGTCGGGCACCGGCGACGACGGCGGCGGCTCGACGGTGGGGTGGGCCAGCGTGGCCGCCGGCGGCACGAAGGCGGGGTTGCCGGCCACGTGGTCGAAGTGGCAGTGGGTGTTGACGACCCACCGGGGCGGGCGGGGGTCGAGGGCCCCCACGTCGGCGGCCAGCTCCCGCCCTTCGTCCACGGTGGCCCGGGTGTCGACCACCAGGACGCCGTCGTCGCCGACCACCACGCCCACCGACACGTCCCACGGCTCGTAGCGGCGCACGTAGACCCGGTCGCCCACCTCCAGCCAGCCGTCCACGGGCGAGACCGTACGCGCGCTGCACCGCGCCGCGGCGGCGGCACATATCGTGATCCGTCGGGCAGGGGGTCGACGGGAGCGAGCATTGGCTGGCGAGAGGCGCTCGGCGGTGAGGGACGACGGGGTGGAGGCCGCCACGCGGGTGCTCTCGGTGGTCATCGTGCCGTTCCTCCTGGCCGCCTTCGTGGTGCTCTACGGGTTCCCCGATCGCACTAGCGAGTGGTTCGCGTGGGGCATCAACCCCCCGATGACGGCCATGACGCTCGGAGCCGTCTACCTCGGGGGGGCCTACTTCTTCGTGTCGGCCGCCCGGGCCCGGGCGTGGCACGCGATCAGGACGGGTTTCGTCGCCGTGGGGACGTTCGCCACCACCATGGGGGTGGCGACGATCGTCCACTGGGGCCGGTTCACCCACGACCACGTGGCGTTCTGGCTGTGGGCCGGCCTCTACTTCACCACGCCCTTCCTCGTGTGGGGAGCGTGGGCGGCCAACCAGCGCCGGGCCAGGCCGGCCGCGCCCGGCGAAGCGGTCCTGACCCGAGGCGCGCGGCGGGCGCTGGCCGCCACCGGCGCCCTGGCCGTGGTGACAGGGGCGTTCTGCCTCCTCTGGCCGGCGCGGGCCATCGACGTGTGGCCCTGGGCGCTCACGCCCCTGACCTCGCGTGTCGTCGGCGCGATCCTGCTCCTGGGCGTGGCCGCCCTCGGAGTGCTCGCCGACCCCCGTTGGTCGGCGGCCCGCCTCCTGCTGCGGGTCGAGGTGGTGATGCTGTCGCTGATCCTCGTCGCCGCCGTCCGGGCCCGGGACGACTTCGACACCGCCAATCCCCTCACATGGGTGTTGCTGGGCGGGTTCCTCGCCTCGCTGGTCGGGGCGGCCGTGCTGTCGCGGCGCGGCTCGCCCCCACCGGCCGCCGCCCCGCTCGAGGCGGCCGGGTAGCCCGCTCCCGGCGGGCCAGCCCATGCTGTTCGGTGCCCAGGTACGGCAGGCGGGTGGGCTGCTGGCGGCATTGCGGCGGGCCGAGGCGATGGGGGCGGAGGTCATGCAGGTGTTCGCCCAGAGCGCCCGCCAGTGGCGGTTCCCCGAGGCGAGCCCGGAGCGAGCCGCCGAGCTGGGGGCGGCGTGGCCGGCCAGCAGCACCGTGCGGGCCGTCGTCTGCCACGCCCCCTACCTCGTCAACCTGGGCACACCCGACGACGCCCTCTACGAGCGGTCGTGCCGGACGCTCACCGACAACCTGGGAGCCGTCGTGGCCATGGGCGGCATCGGCCTCGTCGTGCACCTCGGCAGCCACCTGGGCGCCGGCCTCGACGCCTGCCTCGACCGGCTGGCCGGCGGCCTCCGCCGCTCCCTGGACGCTGGGGGCGGCCGGCTGCTGCTGGAGAACAC
>DATLGZ010000043.1:0-2787 GCA_035540235.1 Acidimicrobiales bacterium
CCCCTGCGCCACCGCCATCCCCGACGATGCGTGCTGCGAGCACCACTTGGCGTGCCTCAACCGGGGGCCGGCCGCCGTCGAAGGTATGGCATGAGCACCCACGTCGGCGCTGGCCGCCGGTCTCCCCCGCGCCAAGCCGGCCCGCGGCCGCTGCCCGCCGCGGTCAGCTACGACGCGGTCGTGGGGGTGCTCACCGTCGCTCTCGGCGACGCCGCCCGGACCGACCGCGACGAGGTGGTCGACGGGCTGTTCACCGCCTTCGACTCGTCGGAGCTGGGCCGCCTGGTCACGTTGCAGGCCCTCCTGCCGCCGGGCCCTCCCGCCCGCTGGCGGCTGCTGCTGGCCGACCACCTCGGCGCCTCACTGGCCCAGCGGTGCCTGGCCCTGGTCGACGCCGAGGAGGACGCCATCGGCCTGGCCGCCGAGGTGCCCGCCGCCGACTGGCGGTGGCTGCGAGGCCTGCAGTGGCCCGCCCTTCACCGGGCGTGCCGGGCGCCGGCGGGAGGGCCGGGCCCGGACGCTCCCCCGCTGGAGGTCCCATGGAGCGGGTCCTTCCTCACTGCGGCCGAGGTGGCAGCCGCCTCCGATGACCCCGCCGGCGCCCTTGTGGCGGCGCTGACCCTGCCCGCCGCCCTGGCCGCCGCCGCCGAGGTCGACGAGCGGCTGCAGGTCACAGTCAGTGGAAGAGCTGTGGTGCTGGAGGTGGGCGCCCACTGGAAGTCGCATCCCGGGCCGCTGTCGGCCACGGTCCTCAGCCCCGAGCCCCGCTCGGGGCAGCCGGTGCGGTTCCAGCGCGAGGGGAAGCTGGCTCACGCCGCGATCGAGCTGGCCGAGCCGCTGGAGGGACCGGCGACGGTGCTCGTGCACCTTGAAGCCGACGCCGGCCCCAGCGCCGTTCTCTTCCGTACGTTCCTCCTGACCCTGCGGGAGCGGAGCGGCGCGGTCCGTGAGCTGGTCGGCGCCCGAACCCCTCTGGCCGCCGGCACCGGCTACAGCGGCGCCCGCCGGGGGCGGGTGGGCGAGCACGTGTCGTGGCCCGTGCGGGCCAAGGCCCCGGTCGAGGTCGAGGTCCTGCGGGAGGGCGGCACCCTGTGGGCCCAGGGGTTCGCCACCAAGTCCCGCCGCCGCCAGCTCGCTCGTGTCGAGTGCGTCCTGCGCCCCGACGCGGTGGCGGCGCTGCGGCCGGGCGGCTCCGGGACGCCCGAGGCCGGGGTGCTGTCAGCCACAGGCCGGGTCGCCGACGACGGTTCGTTCCAGGTCGAGCTGGCCCGGGTGGAGACCGGCCCCTACGCCGGCGAGCTGCTCGAGCGGCTGGAGCTGCACATCGGCTGATCGGGTGGGGCTGATCGGGTGGTGCTGGCGGAGGTGGTGCGGGCGGCGGAGCGGCTCTACCGCGAGTACGCCCTCGAGGCGGTGGACGAGACGGTCGAGATCGCCCTGCGGGACGGGGGCGTGCGGCGGGACCTCGAAAGGGCGGTGGCGCGGGTCCTGACCCTCGAGGGCGCGCCGCCCGCCGACGTGGCCGAGTCGCTGCTGGCGGGTGGGGTGGCGGGCAGCGGGGGAGGGCGCCGCCACGCCCTGGCCCTGGCGTCGCTGCGGTCGGGCCCCTCCCGCCGGCCGCCGCCCGCCACCGAGGAGTTCGTGGCCCGGGCGGCGGTGCCCAGCCTCTGGGGCGACACCTACGCGGCGGCGACGCTGGAGGACGGGCGGGGGGCGCTGTTCCGGGTGCTGGCCCAGGTGCAGCTGGCCCCTGCCGCGGCAGAGGTGGGCGAGGGCCCACCGGAGGTGACCGTGGACCGGCGGTTCAGCGGCGACGCCGACGACGCCCCGTCGTTGCAGGCCGTGGCCGCCACCGCGGTAGCCGCCGCCTTCGACGTCCTGCGGGCCAGGGCCGCCTTCCCCCCGGTCGCGCCGCCCGAGCGGGCCTGGGCCGTGCGCCTCTGGCGGGGCGGCCTCCCCTGGCCCCTCGCCCCGGACACCGCCGTGCCCACCCCCTTCCAGCGCCGCCAGGACGGGGCCCGCCACGACGGCCCGTCCCTGGGCTTGGCCGTCGCCCTCGCCGTCCTGCACGCCTTCCTCCCCCAGTGGACGCTGCGCACCGGGCCGCTGTGCGCGGCGACGGGGGAGGTGACGGCGGCGGGGACGATCGAGGCTGTCGGCGGGCTCGGCCCCAAGACGGTGGCGGCCGCCGCCGCCGAGGTGGCCTTCCTCCACCCGGCCCGGGGCAGCCAGGGCCGGACTCCCGCCCACTTCCGCCACTCGGCGGTGGAGACGCTCGAGGAGGCGGCGGCCCACGCATTCGCCCTCGCCGGCCCCGACGTGGCCACGTTCCTCGGCCAGCGGCCCGAGAGGCTCTACGACCGGGACGGCCCGCAGGCCGTGCTGGCCCGGGCCTGGGAGCGGGTGCGGGAGCGGGGGCCGCGGCTCGTGGTGGTCCACGGTGGGTCGGGCATCGGCAAGAGCGCCCTGGTGGCGAGCTTCGTCAGCGAGGCGGCGGCCGGCGGCGCCAGCGCGGTGGTGGCCGGGGCCAAGGCCCACGAGACGCGCCTGTTCGAGCCCGTCGCCCGCCGCCTGGTCGACGGGCTGGCGACCGCCGCCCTGCGCCGCCACGCTCGCGACTCCGGCCGGTGGCTGGCCTCGATGGTGGAGCCGCTGGCCGCGTTCCTCCCCGACGACTTCGGCGGGGCCATGGTCGACCCCACCGACCCCCTGCCACCCCGCGTCGTGCTGGAGAAGAAGGCCCAGGCGATAGGGGCGGTGGTGGCGGGGGGTCGGTGGGGTCGACCA
>DATLGZ010000044.1:0-2016 GCA_035540235.1 Acidimicrobiales bacterium
CCCACACCCGGCCGGAGTGGAGCCGCACGTGCTCGGAGACCAGCGACAGGCCCAAGCCGGCGCCGCCGCCGGGGCTGCGCCGGCCGTTGGCGCCGCCCCGCACGAAGGGCTCGAAGATGACCTCCCGCTCCGCCTCGGGCACGCCCGGCCCCCGGTCCTCCACGCAGATGCGAGCCGACGCGCCGTGCGTCTCCACCGCCACCCGGGCGACGCCCCCGCCGTGGTTGACCGCGTTCTCCACGAGGTTGGCCACCACCCGCTCCAGCCGGCGCTTGTCGGCGTTGATCACCGCCCGGCGGGCGTCGTCGCCCACGACCACCACCTCCTTGCCCACCCCGGTGGCGGCGGCGGCGTGCACGACGAACTCGCCCAGGCGCACGTCCTCCATCTCCAGCACGTCGGCGCCGGCGTCGAGGCGGGACATCTCGAGCAGGTCCTCGACCAGGCGCTGGAACCGGCGCACCTCGGCGGCCAGGAGGTCGACGGCCGTGCGCGACCGCTCGGGGAGGTCGGAGCGGCGGGTCAGCATGACCTCCACCGAGTTCACCAGCGTGGCGAGAGGGCTGCGCAGCTCGTGGCTGACCGCCGACGCGAAGCGGGCGTCGCGGCGTATCCGGCGCTGCAGGGCGTCGGTCATGTGGTTGAACGACGTGGCCACCGTGGCCAGGTCGGGGTCTGACCCACCCTGCAGGCGGATGTCGAACCGCCCGGCGGCGACGGAGGCGGCGGCGGCGGACACGTCGGCCAGGGGGCGGAGCACGCGCCGGCTCGTCCACACGCCGGCCAGGGCGCCGGCGACGGTGGTGAAGACCGACCCCAGGAGCAGCGAGTTGCGCAGCACGTTGAGGGTGTCGCTCAGCCGCCGAAGGGGGTAGACGGCGAAGTACTGGGCGCCCACGTCGATCATGGGCACGCCCACCGCCAGGCGGGGGACGCCGTCTTCGCTGCCGAACCGCTGCTTGGCGGCGTGGCCGGCGGCCACCGCCTCCAGCACCCCCGGCGGCACCACCTCCACCCCCAGCCGCTCGTCGGTGGAGAACCAGTTCCCACCCGCCCGCAGCACCTGCTCCGACGAAGCCGTGGGCAGGTCGAGGGAGGCGAGGAGGGCGGCGGGGTCGGCGCCGGGCTCGCGCAGGCGGGCCCGCATCAGGCGGGCGTTGACGAACGTCTGCTGCTGAAGCGACGTCTCGCGGTTGCGCACGAGGTAGGAGCGGGACCGCTCGTAGGTGATGATGGCCAGCGACGCCGACAGGAACAGCGCGCCCAGCGTGAAGATGAGCATCAGCCGGGTGCGCAGGCGCAGCCCGCGGCGGCGTTCGGGCGGTTGCGGGCGTGACCGGGTCACGGCTCCAGCCGGTACCCCAGGCCCCGCACCGTGACGATGTGGCGGGGGTTGGCGGAGTCGTCCTCCACCTTGCCCCGCAGCCGCCGGACGTGCACGTCTACGAGGCGGCTGTCACCGAAGTAGTCGTAGCCCCACACCCGCTCGAGCAGGGACTCGCGGCTGAGGACCCGGCCCGAGGACTGGGCCAGCTCGCACAGCAGCCGGAACTCGGTCTTGGTGAGGGCCACGGGCTCGCCGCCCTTGCGCACCTGGCCGGCGTCCACGTCGACGACCACGTCGCCGAAGGCCAGCAGGCCGGCGGCGTCGCCCCTCGCCCGGGCCGCCCGGCGTTGCAGGGCCCGGATACGGGCGGCCAGCTCCTTGGGCTCGGCCGGCTTGACCACGTAGTCGTCCGCCCCCGCCTCCAGCCCCGCCACCACGTCGTGGCTGTCGGAGCGGGCGGTGAGGATGAGGATGGGGACGTCGCTGCGGCGGCGCAGCTGCCGGCACAGCTCGAACCCGTCGGCGCCCGGGAGCATGAGGTCGACCAGCACGATGTCGGACGGGCGCTGCTGGAAGGCGGGCAGGCCCTCCTCGGCGCTGGCCGCCTCCTCGATGGTGTTGCCCTCGTCCTCGAGGGCCAGCCGCAACGACGCGCGTATGCGCTCGTCGTCCTCCACGATCAGGATGCG
>DATLGZ010000045.1:0-3788 GCA_035540235.1 Acidimicrobiales bacterium
GGGCGGGGGCGGCGGGAGCGGGCGTGGAGCGGTCGCCGGCGTCCACGTGGTACGGCACCGACGTCACCACCACGCCCTTGCGGAACAGCAGCTTGCCCTTCAGGAAGAGGGCGCTCTGGTTGTGCAGCAACTGCTCCCACCACTTCCCCACCACGAACTCGGGGATCACCACGGTGATGGTGTCGTTGCCCCAGCGGGCGTCGAGCTCGTCGAGGAAGCGCTCCACCGGCTCCACCAGGTCCCGGTAGGGGGAGGCCACGATCTCCAGCGGCACGTCCAGCTTGAACTGCTCCCACTGGCGCTCGATCGCCTCCCGGTCGTCGTCCTCGTAGGAGACGTACACGGCGGCGAGGTGCTGGGGGCGCAGCGACCGGGCGTAGGCGATGGCCTGGAGCACGCCCTTGTGGACGCTGCCCACGAGGACGACGACGGTGTGGTTCATGCGCACCGGCCGGACCTCCTCGGGCTCGATGGCGAGGATGGCCGACACCCGGTCGTAGTGGCGCCGGATGCCGAGGAACAGGGCGATGATGGCGGGGATCACGACCACCGGCAGCCACGCCCCCACCGTGAACTTGGACACGGCCACGATCACGAGCACGATGCCGGTGGCCACCGCCCCGGCCGCGTTGACGGCCAGCTTCGGCTTCCAGTGGGGCTCCCGCAGCTTGCGGTGGCGGGCCACCATTCCCGACTGGCTGAGAGTGAACGAGGTGAACACGCCCACCGCGTAGAGCGGGATCAGGGCGGTGGTGATCCCCCCGAAGCCGATCAGCAGGGCGCCGGCCGCCAGGGCCAGGAAGACCACCCCGTTGGAGAACACCAGCCGGTCGCCCCGGTTGGTGAACTGGCGGGGGAGGAAGCCGTCGCGGGCGATGATCGACGACAGCCGGGGGAAGTCGGCGAAGGCGGTGTTGGCGGCCAGCACGAGGATGCCGGCGGTGGCGAACTGGAGGATCACGTACACCGGCCCCCCGCCGTACACGGCCCGGCCCATCTGCGAGATCACGGTCTCGTCGTGGCTGGGGTAGGGGCCGAGGTGGTGGGCCAGCACCGACACCCCCACGAAGAGCGTGGCGAGGATGCCGCCCATGATCGTGAGGGTGGTCGCCGCGTTCCTGGCCCGGGGCTCCTTGAAGGCGGGCACCCCGTCGGCCAGCGCCTCGATGCCGGTGAGGGCGACGGCGCCGGAGGAGAAGCCCCGGGCCAGCAGGAACAGGCTCAGCTGGCCGCCGGCCAGGGCGCCCTCGAACTCGTCGGGCGAGGGGGGAGGGATGCGGTTGGGCGTCCCCAGGAACTCCTGGAACAGCCCGTAGCCGACGAGGAGGCTGATGCTGGCGATGTAGGTGTAGGTTGGGATGGCGAAGATCGTCCCCGACTCCTTCATCCCCCGCAGGTTGAGCAGGGCGATCACCGCGATGAGCACCAGCCCCAACGTCACCCGCTGGTCGCGCATGCCCCGGAAGGCGGGCAGGGAGATGAGGGCGGCCACCCCCGCCGACACCGACACCGCCACGGTCAGGATGTAGTCCACCAGCAGGGACGCCCCCGCCACCAGCGAGGGGTAGCGGCCCAGGTTGTCGCGGCTGACGAGGTAGGCGCCTCCCCCGTTCGGGTAGGCGTGGATCGTCTGGCGGTAGGAGGCCACCACGACGGCGATCAGCACGGCCACCACGACCGAGATGGGGACCAACCGCGACAGCCCCAGGGCCAGGCTCGACCCGCCCAGGGCCACGACGAAGAGGATCTCCTCGGTGGCGTAGGCGGTCGAGGAGATGGCGTCGGAGGAGAACGTCGACAGCGCCACCCGTTTGGGCAGGCGCTGGGCGTGCTCCTCGTGGCCGGCGAGGGGCCGGCCTACGACCAGCCGCTTCAGCGTGTGGTACACGCTCGGAGACGGTACCGCCGCGCCCGTGGGGCCGATCGGCCTGGGCCGGGTTTGCACAGGCCCGCCCTGCCGTGTTCGCTATCGCCGTGCACGTGGTGGTCGTCGGCTGCGGGCGGGTCGGCTCCCAGCTCGCCTCCACCCTCGACGCCGCCGGCCACACCGTCGCCGTCATCGACAAGGCGAGCAGCGCCTTCCGGCGCCTGCCGGAGGGGTTCGGCGGCCACACCGTGAAGGGGTTCGGGTTCGACCGCCAGCACCTGGAGCGGGCTGGGGTCCAGGAGGCCCAGGCCTTCGCCGCCGTCACCAACGGCGACAACTCCAACATCCTGGCCGCCCGCATCGCCCGGGAGACCTACGAGGTGCCCCGGGTGGTGGCCCGCATCTACGACCCCAAGCGGGCCGCCATCTACCAGCGGCTCGGCATCCCCACCGTGGCGGCGGTGGCGTGGACGACCGACCAGGTGATGAGGCGGATGTTCCCCGACCAGTCGGTGCGGGAGTGGACGGACCCGAGCAGCCGGGTGACCATGGTTGAGCGGGGCCTGCCCGACGCCTGGGCGGGCCGCAAGCTGACCGGGCTGGACGAGGGCGACCGCTTCCGCCTCGCCGCCGTGACCCGGCGCGGGGAGGGCCGCCTGGCCGTGCCCGGGCTGGTGGGCCAGGAGGGCGACGTGCTCCACCTCATCGCCCGGGTGGATGCCCTGGCCGAGCTGGATCAGCGCCTCGACGGCCCGGCGGAGGCGTCGCGGCGGTGAAGGTGGCCATCGCCGGCGCCGGCAACGTCGGCACCTACATCGCCGCCGACCTCCAGGAGGGCGGCCACGAGGTCCTCCTCATCGAGCAGGACCCCGACGCCGTCGCCCGGGTGCGGGCGTCGCTCAAGGGCGTCACGGTGGCGGAGGCGGACGCCTGCGAGGTCACGTCCCTCCAGGCGCTGCAGCTCGAGTCCTACGACGTCGTCGTGAGCGCCACCGGCGACGACGAGGACAACCTGGTGATCGCCCTGTTGGCCAAGCAGGAGTTCGCCGTGCCCCGGGTGGTGGCCCGGGTCAACCACCCCCGCAACGAGTGGCTGTTCAACGAGTCGTGGGGCGTGGACATCTCCGTGTCGACGCCCCACCTGCTCTCCGCCCTCGTGGAGGAGGCGGTGGCGGTGGGGTCGCTGGTGCGGCTCATGCGCTTCGGCGACACCCAGCTGGTGGAGGTCACCCTGGCCGAGGAGTCCCCCGCCGTCGGCCTGGCCATCAGCGAGCTGGGCGTGCCCCGCGACGCCACCATCGTGGCCGTCATCCGCGGCGAGCGGCACGTGGTCGTCCCCCGGGGCGAGACGGTCATGGAGCCCGGCGACGAGGTCCTCGTGCTGGTGACCGCCGAGTCACAGGACACCGTGAAGGCCCTGCTCATCGGCGAGCCGGGCCGGACCGGTCAGAGCAGCTCGTAGCGGGGGTTGTAGAACAGCAGGCGGCGGCTGGGCCCGATGGGGGCGCCCCGGCCGTTGATGATCAGCCGCTTGCCGGGGGCGATGCCGGCGATGCGGCGCCTGCCCGTCCACACCACCACCACCGAGCCGCTGCCGTCGCTGATGGTGGCCTCGAGCGAGGGTGAGCCGGCCCGGGGCACGATGCGCAGCCCGCTGATCTCACCCACCAGGCTGACCTCCTGGCGAGGCTGGGCCGCATCGATCGGGCAGCACTGGGGGTGGCCGGCGCAGAACTCCCGCAGCTTGTCGGCGTCGAGCTCCGCCATGGGCGCGGTGAGGCTGCGCAGCCTCTGCTTGAGCGACACGCCGTCCGCGTCCGGCCTAGGCCCTCTAGTTGCGCCGCCCGGCGCTGCTGGCGTGCCACATGGACATCTGCACCCGGGTGCCCTCGTCCGACGAGCTGATCAGGAACTCGTCGAC
>DATLGZ010000046.1:0-2038 GCA_035540235.1 Acidimicrobiales bacterium
CTGGGCCAGCTCGGTGGCCATCTGGCCGTGGGTGACCCGGTCCTCCCCGTCGAGGCCGGCGGTGGGGAGGGCGTGGAGCCGCTCGAGCAGGGCCCCCCACCGCCGGCGGGCGGCGGCCTCGCCCTCGGCGGAGAGATCCTCTATCTGGTCATCGAAGCGGTGGTCGCCCAGCACCGTCGCCGTCGTCGGGTTCAGCTCGAGGAGGGTGTCCCAGTACTCCTCGGCCAGCGCTGCCAGGTTTGGGTCGGCCATCGGGGAAGGGTACGCGCCGTACACTTCCTCCGATGTCGGCGAAGCGGGCCGGCTTGGCCGTCGCGGTGATGATCCTGGCGATGTTCGCCCCCGCCTGCGGGGATGACAGCGAGCCGGCCGCGCCACCCGCGGCCACGGTCACCATGACCGAGTACGCCTTCGACCCCGCCGACCTGACCGTCCCTGGCGACGCCCGGGTCGAGGTGGTGAACGCCGGCCAGGAGGTCCACACCTGGCTGATCGGCGGCACCGGCCGGGGCAGCCCCGACGTGCAGCCCGGCTCCCGTGCCGTCCTGTCCCTGGAAGGCCTCGCCCCCGGCCGCTACAACGTGTTCTGCGACCAGCCCGGCCACGCCGAGCGGGGACAGGTCGGCACCCTCACCATCACCTGACGGCGGGCAGAGGAGGGCCCCGCCGCTTCGCCGGTCAGCAGCGCCCGCCCGAGATCTCGGTGCTGACCCGCCCGGCGGCGTCGAGGCGGACCTCGATGCAACGGACCTGGAGGCGATGCCTCACCTCCGCCGCCGCTCGAAGCTCGTCCGTGCCCGGGCGCAACCACGTGTAGGGCCCTCCCGGGGGGCGTTCGCCCAGGCCGCCATAGGCGGCGCCGAGCAGGCGGGGGCGGAGGTCGGCGGGGCTGGCGCCGGCGAGGGCGTCGCGGATGTCCTCGGCGCGGCGGGCGGCCATCCGGTCGGCCTCGGCCGCCCCCCAGTTGTCGATTGCCGCGGCCGCGGCCAACAGGACCAGGGCGAGGACCACCAAGAACCGGCCCCGTTGCGCCTTCGTCTCGAACAGGCCGCGGCGCGGCCCGCCCCTGCGGTCGACGGTCGGTCCATCCCGGTCCGCGCCATGGCCGCCTCTCGGGAACAGCACCGCACCGCCCTTCACGAGCAGCCCCGCGATCAGCACGACGACCGGCGACATCACCACCACGAAGGCCACCAGCCCCGCCGACGCGGCCCCGGCCCGGGCCACCATGACGCAGAGTGCGGGCGCGGCGAAGAGCGCCCCCGACCGCCAGGGGCGCGACGGCAGGAGGGCGCCCAGGGTCAGCGGTAGCACGCCGTGAACGACGACCGCGGCGGGTGCGGGGAGAACCTCGCCGAGCCCGGCGGCCAGAACTCCGGCGACCAGCGGCAGCAGCAGCCGGACCGCGCCTGCCTGGGACATCACGGTCATCGGCCCAGGATGCCGCGTGGGGCCGGCGAGGTCGCCGAACGGTCCGGTCCGGTCGGTCGGTCGGTCGGTCGGTCGGCGTACGGGCGGGTGGGCCGCCGGGGTCTCGAACCCCGCACCTTGGGATTAAAAGTCCCCTGCTCTACCGGATGAGCTAGCGGCCCGGGATCATGGTACGGCGACGTTCGGGCCGGGCCGCCTGCGCCAGCCGGATCGGGCGAGCCAGACGTAGGATCGAAGGCGTGCCCAGGGACATCTTCGGCAAGGGACGCCCGACCGTCGACAACGAGGACATCGAGCGCGAGGCGCAGCGCGAGCTCGACCGCCTGACCAGCCGGCCCCGGCCGACGGGCGGCGGCGGGTTCGACTTCGGCGGAGGCCCGCCCGGAGGCGGCGTCGGGATAGGCGCCGCCTCCCCCCTCGAGCAGATGGCGGCGTCGATGTCACAGCGCAAGGGCGGCCGGCGGCGCAAGCCCAAGGAGGAGCGTGAGGGCTTCTTCGGGGGCGGCTTCGCCGGCCCCGCCTCGATCAGCGGCTCGGTGGGGTCCACGCTCAGCTTCGGCGGCGGTGCCGGCCCCGGCGGCCGGAAGCCGCCGCCTCCGCCCGACGC
>DATLGZ010000047.1:0-1610 GCA_035540235.1 Acidimicrobiales bacterium
CGCCGCCACCACCTGGGCCGCCGCGTTGTCGGCGCCGATGCCCCCGCCCAGGGCGGCCCGGGACGGGCGCACGCCCGGGAGCGGGAGGTGGGCGGCGGCCAGGTTGGCCCGCACCTGCTCGGGGGTCTCGAACAGCTTGCCGCCGAAGGCGCCGGCCATGACCACGTCGGCCCCGCACCAGCGGAACAGCGAGGTGAGCACCGCCCCGCTGACCCCGAAGGCAGGGTTGCGCGTCCACGGCCCCGACCCCGCCCGGTGCACGACGAGCGGCACGCCCAGGCCGGCGCGGCGGAGGGCGAGCACGCTGTCGAGACCCTGGGCCACGGCGTTCACGAGAAGGCCGGTGGCGCCCAGCTCCACCACCCGCCGGGCCCGCTCGACCAGGGTGGCGACGGGCCCGGTCACGTTGGCGCAGTACGTCACGCCCGGCGGGAGCACGGCCGCCACCGCCCGGACCCGCTCCTCCAGCGGGCACCACTCCGGGTCGCCCAGCAGCTCGTCGTCCTTGACGAAGCGGGCGCCGGCCCCGGTGGCGGCCGCCACCCGCTCGGCCACCTCGGCCGGGGACAGGCCGAGCGACGGCTTGACGATCACCCCCACCACCACGTCCGGCGCCCCGCCCAGGGCGGGCCCGGGAAGGAAGCCCTCCGGGAGGTCGAGGCCCACGAGCCGGCAGCGGGTGAACGCCCCGTCCTCGGTGGCCTCCCCGGCGACGAGCGACGACACGAGCAGCGGCACGTTCGCCCCCCAGTTGGCGGCGGGGAACTCGATGACGGCCCTGCCGCCGCCCTCCTCGACCACCCGGCCCCGGACGAAGGCGGGCCCGTCCGCCATGCCGGTCGACTCCTCGATGGCGAAGGCCTCCGCCATGCCCGCCGGCGCCAGCTCGTAGGTGGCCCGCAGGACGCCGGCGCTCACAGCTCGTTGGGGGAGAGGTGGCCCTCGGGCGGCGGGGGGACGTAGGCGGCGAGGGCGCCGAGCAGGTCGTCCACCTCCTCGACCCACGAGACGAGGCCGAGGCTCTCCTCGGGCAGGAACCCCACGGCCGCGGCCCGATCGAGCAGCTGCCGCAGCGGCGACCAGAACCCGTCTACGTCCACCACCACGATGGGCCGGCGGTGGATGCCGAGCTGGGCCCACGTCATGACCTCGGACAGCTCCTCCAGCGTCCCCAGGCCGCCGGGGAGGGCCACGAACGCCCCCGAGAGGTCGAACATCAGCTGCTTGCGCTCGTGCATCGAGTCGACCTCGTGAAGCTGGGTCAGCCCCCGGTGGTTCACCTCCCGGTCGAACAGGCCTCGGGGCAGCACGCCCGTGACCTGCCCGCCGGCGGCCAGGCAGGCATCGGCGAGGATGCCCATCAGCCCCACCGCCCCGCCGCCGTAGACCAGCTCGACGCCCTCGGCCGCCAGCAGTTTGCCGAGGCGGGCGGCGGCGGCGGCGTGGCGGGGGTTGCCGCCCGCCGACGACCCGCAGTAGACGCACACCGACCTGGGCCGCAACCACGCAAGCGTCACGGCCCCCTTAGTAGCAGGCCTGGGCCGGAACCGGGCGGGGAAGGGTTAGTTGCCTCGGGGGCTGCGCCCCCGGCGCACGGCTGCGCCGTGCTC
>DATLGZ010000048.1:0-6263 GCA_035540235.1 Acidimicrobiales bacterium
CCACCCCCGCCCGGCGGGCCGCCACCAGGGCGTCGGCCACCCGGGTAGACCCGTTCCAGAACAGGTCGCCGCCGGGGCCCACGAGGGTGCCGTCGACGTCTACGTAGACGACGGCCACACCCCCGTCCACCTCAGCGCCCACCTCAGCGGCCAACTCAGCGGCCAAGGCTGCTCACGGGCGGGCGTTGCCGGGGCGGGCCGCCGGCCAGCTCCACCCCCGCCCGGTCGAGGGCGACGGCCGCCACCTCCCGGGCCTGGGGCGCCAGCTCGGCCAGGGGGCGGTTGCGGTGGTGGCGCTCCCCCAGGTCGACCTGGGCCACGCCGTCGTGGCCGAGGAGGCGGACGGCGTCGACCAGCAGGCCCAGGTCGACCCCGTACCCCTCGACGAACGGGAGCGCCTCCAGCACGTGGCGCCGGCCGGCGAACTCCCCGGCCAGGGGCTGGTCGAAGCGGGCCACCTCGGGCAGCAGCAGGTCGATCAACGGGCGAGCCAGCAGCTCGGTGACCCGGCCCCCGCCGTGGGGGCGGGCGTAGGAAGCCTTCACGAACCCCAGCCGCCCGTCGGCCAGGAGGGGGCCCACCAGGCCGAGCACGAACCGGTTGTCGAAGTGGCGCAGGTCGGCGTCGCAGAACGCCAGCACGTCGCCCTTGGATGCCAGCACCGACCGCCACAGGGCGTCGCCCTTGCCCCGACCGGCCGACCGCACGACCACCGCCCCGGCCGCCGCCGCCCGCTCGGCGGTGGCGTCGGTGGAGCCGTCGTCGACGACCACGATCTCGTCGACGACCCCCTCCAGCTCGGTGATCCGGGCCACGATCTCGCCGACGGTCTCCTCCTCGTCGCGGGCCGGAAGGCATACCGACACCGACCGCCCGCCCTTGGCGGCGGCGACCCGCCCGGCGGGGTAGTCGCGGCTCTGCATACCCGGCCCATTGTTCCTCAAGTGTTTTGACGAGCCGACCGGCGGCCGCGATCATGGATGTGATCATCCAGAGCGGCTGAGGGACGGGCCCGATGACGCCGCGGCAACCAGCAGGCCCGAGAGGGCCGGCCAGGTGCCAATGCCCGCTCGATGAGGAGGAAGAAGTCGTGTTCGTAGACGGGCTCCGATGTCGTGAGTGCGGCCGCGCCTACCCGGCCGAAGCGCTGCACGTGTGCGAGTTCTGCTTCGGCCCGCTCGAGGTCTCCTACGACTACGAGGCCATCGCCGGAGCGACGACGCGCCAGTCCATCGCCGCCGGGCCACTTTCGATCTGGCGCTACGCCAACCTGCTGCCGGCCCGCAACGACGGGGCCGTCGACCTGGGGGCCGGCTTCACCCCGCTGGTGCGGGCCGACCGCCTGGCCGCCGAGCTGGGGCTGGGCGAGCTGTGGATCAAGAACGACACCACCAACCCCACCGGGTCGTTCAAGGACCGGGTCGTGGCCGTCGCCCTGGCCCGGGCACGCGAGCTGGGCTTCAAGGTGGCCGCCTGCGCCTCCACCGGCAACCTGGCCAACTCGGTGGCGGCCCACGCCGCCCGGGCCGGCATGCGCCACATCGTGTTCGTGCCCGCCGACCTCGAGGCCGCCAAGATCGTCATGACGTCGGTGTACGGGCCGCACCTGGTGGCGGTGGACGGCAGCTACGACGACGTCAACCGGCTGTGCGCCGAGCTCACGTCCGAGCATCCCACCTGGGCCTTCGTCAACGTCAACCTCCGCACCTACTACGCCGAGGGGTCCAAGACGCTGGCCTTCGAGACGGCCGAGCAGCTGGGGTGGCAGGCCCCCGACCACGTGGTGGTGCCGGTGGGGTCGGGCTCGCAGCTGACCAAGATCGCCAAGGGCTTCGACGAGCTGCGGCAGGTGGGCCTGCTCGAAGGGGGCGCCCCGGTGCGCATCTCCGGCGCCCAGGCGGTGGGCTGCTCGCCGGTGGCCACCGCCTTCGCCGAGCACCACGACTACGTGCTCCCGGTGAAGCCCGCCACCATCGCCAAGTCGATCGCCATCGGCAACCCGGCCGACGGCTGGTACGCCCTCGACGCGGTGCGCTCCAGCGGTGGCGCCCTGGCGGCGGTGACCGACGAGGAGCTGGTGGAGGGCATCCGGCTGCTGGCCCGCACCGAGGGCATCTTCGCCGAGACGGCGGGCGGCGTCACCGTCGCCACCCTGGCCAAGCTGGCCGCCGCCGGCGTCGTGCGCCCCGACGAGCGGGTGGTCGCCTACGTCACCGGCCACGGCCTCAAGACCATCGAGGCCGTCGCCCCCGCGGTCGACCCGCCCGTCACCATCGCGCCCTCGCTCGAGGCCTTCAACGACGCGCTCGGCGCCGATCTCGAGGAGCAGCCATGAGCGCCGTCGTCCGCATCCCCACCCAGCTGCGGTCGCTGTCGGGCGGCGATGCCGAGGTCAAGGTCGACGGCGCCACCGTGGCCGAGGTGCTGACCGGCCTGGAGGCCGCCCACCCCGGGTTCGCCGAGCGCATCTTCGACGGCGACGGCAAGCTCCGCCGCTTCGTCAACGTGTTCGTGGCCGACGAGGACGTGCGCTTCCTCCAGGGCCTCGACACCCCGGTGGCCGACGGCCAGACCGTCTCCATCATCCCGGCCGTCGCCGGAGGCTGACCTGGGCGGAGAACCCCGGCGCCCCTGGTACGAGCGGTTTGGCGGGATCGGGGGCTCCGAGACGGTGACGCAGTCGGTGGGGGAGACGGGTATCCCCGTACCGGAGGGCGGCACGTTCCAGGGACGGAAGCCGCCCTCGGAGCGGCGCAGCTACGAGGAGGCGCCCGACGCCCGCCTGGAGGAGCGGTGGTCGGCGGTCAGCCGCTGCGACCGCACCGCCGAGGTGACCGAGGTCTCGTGGCTCACCACGACCGGCACCCTGCGCCTGGGCTTCGAGGTCACCGACGGGCGGCCGTTCTCGTACGAGCCCGGGAACTTCGTCCGGCTGGAGACCAAGTTGGAGGGCAGGGAGTTGGAGGGCAGGGAGTTGGAAGGCAAGGGGTTCCGGCGGGGCACCTACTGCATCGCCTCGACGCCCTCGCCGTACCACCGCTTCGACCTCCTGGTGCGCCTCGTGGACGGGCCCATGTCCCGCCACCTGGCCTCGCTGCGGCTGGGAGACGGGATCGCCTTCCGGGGGCCCACCGGCCGGTCGATGGTCAGGGCCGCCGGCGACGGCCACGACGACCTCGTGCTGGTCGCCACCGGAGTGGGCATCGCCCCGCTGCTGTCGCTGGCCACGACCCTCCTGAAGGGCGGCTGGCGGCGCCGGATCGACCTCTACTGGGGGCTGCGCCGGCCCGAGGACGTGTGCCTGACCGAGCAGCTCGACCGCCTGGCCGCCCGCTACGGCAACTTCCGCTACCAGATCAGCCTCTCGCAGCCCCCCGAAGCCGGCTGGAGCGGCCTGACCGGCCGGGTCACCGAGTCGGTCCCGCCCCTCCTCGACGATCTGGAGCCGGCGCGGTTCGTCCTCACCGTCAACGGGGCCATGACCGAGGAGCTGGCCAGCGCCCTGGCCGAGGTGGGCGTGTCCCGGGAGAGGATCTACGAGGAGCCCTACTTCAACGGCCGCTACGTCGCCGATCGTGACGTGGTAGCCGCCATCGCCGCCCGTTTCCCTGGGCGCCCGGCCTGAGAACGGAAGGCGGGCGGGCGCCGCTTGCACAGGTGGCGGGGGGACGCGATATCGTTAGCACTCGACAGACGAGAGTGCTAACGGCTGGTCACGACCTTCCACGGAGGAGCCCCGCTTATGCCGAAGATGATCGCCTTCGACGAAACCGCCCGGCGTGCGCTGGAGAGCGGCATGAACCAGCTGGCCGACGCGGTGCGCGTCACCCTCGGCCCCAAGGGCCGCAACGTCGTGCTCGACAAGAAGTGGTCGGCGCCCACGATCACCAACGACGGCGTGTCAATCGCCAAGGAGATCGAGCTCGAGGACCCCTTCGAGCGCATCGGGGCCGAGCTGGTCAAAGAGGTCGCCAAGAAGACCGACGACGTGGCCGGTGACGGCACCACCACGGCCACCGTGCTGGCCTGGGCCATGGTCCGCGAGGGCCTGCGCAACGTGGCCGCCGGGGCCAACCCCATGTCGCTGAAGCGGGGCATCGAGCGGGCCGTCGAGGCCGGTGTGCAGGCGATCAAGGACGTCTCGGTCGATGTCGAGTCCAAGGAGCAGGTCGCCCAGGTGGCCGCCATCTCGGCCGCCGACACCGAGATCGGCGACATGATCTCCGAGGCCATCGACAAGGTGGGCAAGGACGGCGTCATCACCGTCGAGGAGTCGCAGACCTTCGGCATGGAGATGGACCTGGTCGAGGGCATGCGCTTCGACAAGGGCTACATCTCGCCCTACTTCGTGACCGACCCCGAGCGCATGGAGGCGGTCATCGAGGACCCCTACATCCTCTTCGTCAGCTCCAAGATCTCCGCCGTGCGCGACCTGCTGCCCATCCTCGAGAAGGTCATGCAGTCGGGCCGCCAGCTGGTGATCATCGCCGAGGACATCGACGGTGAGGCCCTGGCCACCCTGGTCGTCAACAAGATCCGCGGCACCTTCAAGTCGGTGGCGGTCAAGGCGCCCGGCTTCGGCGAGCGCCGCAAGGCCATGCTGCAGGACATGGCCATCCTCACCGGCGGCCAGGTCATCTCCGAGGAGGTCGGCCTCAAGATCGAGAACGTCACCCTCGACATGCTGGGCCGGGCCCGCAAGATGACGGTCACCAAGGACGAGACCACCATCGTCGAGGGCGCCGGCGACGACGCCGACATCCGCGGCCGCATCTCCCAGATCAAGGCCGAGATGGAGAACACCGACTCCGACTACGACCGGGAGAAGCTGCAGGAGCGGCTGGCCAAGCTGTCCGGGGGTGTGGCCGTCATCAAGGTCGGCGCCGCCACCGAGGTCGAGCTGCGGGAGAAGAAGCACCGCATCGAGGACGCGGTGTCCACCACCAAGGCGGCCGTCGAGGAGGGCGTGGTGCCGGGCGGCGGCGTGGCCCTGCTGCGGGCCCAGCCCAAGGTCTACGAGCTGGCCAACACCATCGAGGGCGACGAGGGCACGGGCGTCCGCATCGTGGCCCGGGCCCTGGAGGAGCCGCTGAAGCAGATCGCGGTCAACGCCGGCATGGAGGGTGGCGTGATCGTCGAGCGGGTGCGGGGCATGGAGGGCGCCACCGGCCTCAACGCCGCCACCGGCGCCTACGAGGACCTGTTCAAGGCGGGCGTCATCGACGCCGCCAAGGTCACCCGGTCGGCCCTGCAGAACGCCGCTTCCATCGCCGGCCTGTTCCTCACCACCGAGGCCGTCATCGTCGACAAGCCGGAGGAGTCCAAGGCCACCCAGGCGGCCGCCGCCGCCGGCATGGACGACTTCTAAACCTTTTCGAGCCGAGCCGGAGGGGCCGGTTTCGCCGGCCCCTCCGGCGCGCCCAGTAGCAGGACCCCGCTCCGGCGAGGCAGAATCCCCCCAACCGTACGGGGGCGCCACCAGAAGAGGCGGGCGATGCACCACCCCCTCCCGTGCTACGCAGTCGTGTCTTCAACAGGAGGAGTCGCAGCGTGAGTCGGATCGTTCGGGTGGGGTTAGTCGGCTTGCTGGGGACACTGGTGCTGGCTGCCTGTGGCGACGAGGGCATCGGCGGCGCCCAGCGGGCGTTCGCCGAGCAGGCCGACGAGGTCTGCCTCGACGTCCAGGAGCAGGTGGGACGGGAGCTGGGCGACGACCCGGCGGCCGACCGGGACGCCATCCGGGCGGCCACCGAGCGGTTCATGCAGATGAACCCGCCCAACGAGGGCCGGGAGACGTTCGAGCTGTTCCGCCGGAACCTGAACAACCTCTGGCTCAACCTCCAGGACATCGCCCAGTCGCAGGAGCCGACGGTGATGGACCGGGCCCGGGAGCAGCGGGCGCGCGAGACCATGCAGACGACTCACGAAAACGTCAGGCGCTACGCCGCCGACTACGGCATGGAGCAGTGCGCCCGGGGGTTCGGCCGGGGGTAGCGCCGGCGCGGGCGGCAGGGCGAGCCGGCCCAGCCGTCCCGCCGGAATAGCATCGGCCCAATGGAACCGGTCGTCTCCGCCGAGGGATGGGGCGTGCTCCATCTGTTCGCCCGCCCCCGCCCGGGGGCGGACGGCGAGGCGGTGGCGGCCGCGGTCAAGGCGTGCCAGGGCGACGACCACCAGGTCGTGCCCTTCGCCGTCCTGGGCCACAAGGGCACGCTCGGGTTCATGGCTCTCGGCCCCGACCTGTGGCGGCTCCAGCGCCTCCA
>DATLGZ010000049.1:0-5349 GCA_035540235.1 Acidimicrobiales bacterium
GGCGGCGGAGGCGCGACCGCCTCGGCCGCGGGCACCGGCTCGGTGGCATCCACCGGCACCCACGCCCTGCGGCTGATCGCCCTGGCCCTGCTGCTGGTGGCGGCGGGGGCCCACGCCCGGTACTGGGCGCCCCGGCTGGCCTGGTCGGAGACGGCGGCCGACGGGCGCCGTCGCCGGACGTTCCCCCGGCCCGCCGGACCGCGGCGTTCGCCGCGCCGCCCCTGGGACTAGCCGGGCAGGCCCTCCTTCTTGCCGGCGATGTAGGCGTGCTTGTTGTAGACGTCGGACAGCCCGGTCGCGAAGCCGCCCGGGGTGTAGTACCACTGGTCGAAGACGGCCTTGCGGAAGGCGTAGAAGAAGGTCGTGTAGTAGAGCATGGCGGCCGGGATCTCTTCGGACACGATCTGCTGGATCCGGCTCACCAGCCGCCGGCGCTCGTCGACGTCGTAGGTGCGCAGCTGGTCGTCGATCAGCCGGTCGACCACCGGGTTGGAGTACCCGGTGGCCTTGTGGGTCTGGCTGGGCGGGTTCGAGTGGAAGACGGCCCGGAGCAGCTCTGGGTCGCCGCCGGGCCCCGTTCCCGCCGGCCCCGGGTACGACTGGACGACCAGGTCGTAGTTGGCGGCCAGCTTGGCCCCGTACACCTGGACCAGGTCGGCCCGTTCGAGCTCCACGTGGATCTGCACGCCGACGGCGCCGAGGTTGGCCACGATCAGCTCGGCCAGGGCGATGGGGACGAGCTCGGGGATGGTGAGGACGAACCGCAGCGGGCTGCCGTCGGGGCTCGTCCGGGTCCCGCCTCCGGCCGGCCGGCGGTACCCCGCCTCGTCGAGCATCCGCTCGGCCCGGGCCCGGTCGAAGGGGTACTGCTTCACGCCGTCGGCGGCGTAGAAGGGGTTGGTGGGCGGGAGCCAGCCCGCGCTCCCGACAATGCCGTTCCCGGTGAGCAGGCGCTGCACCATGTCGCGGCGGTCGAGGGCGTACAGGCACGCCTGCCGGAAGCGCAGATCGGCCAGGGCGCCGCCCTTGGTGAGGTTGAAGAACAGCGGGAACCCGAACCCGGCCGGGTTGTCGATCACGCCGAAGGCGGGATCGTTCCGGAACGGGACGAGGAGCTCGCTGCGGGCCCCCTCCTCAGGCGCGCTGGCGCCGTCGAGCGCGCCGACCCGCAGGGCGGCCAGCTCGTCGTCCTCGGGGACGCCCACCATCTCGATGCGCTGCACGAAGGGCCGGCCGAGGTAGTAGTCGTCCTTGGCCACGTAGGCCTCGGTGTCGGCGTTCACGTTCTTGGAGGCGAGGGTGTAGGCGCCGCAGCCCACGAACGCCCGCTCGTCGAACACCGACTGGGGATCGGGGATGGTCGAGAAGATGTGCTCCGGGGTGATCGGCATGGTGCCGAGCGTGTGCTGGAGGAAGGTGGCGTCGGGCGCCGGCAGCCGGAACTCCACCGACCGGGGGCCGGTGACGCGGACCTCGACGCCGCCGCGGGGCACGCCGGTGAGCAGCGGGGTGAACACGCGCGACGCGTAGTACTGGTAGGTGAAGGCGACGTCGGCCGCGGTGACCGGCCTGCCGTCGGTCCACCTCGCCTCGCGCAGGTCCACCGACCAGACCAGCCCGTCGTCGGACCGGCGGTAGGAGGACGCCAGCCAGGGCAGCTGGGTGCCGGTGGCGTCGGGCCAGGTGAGGGTGTCGAACAGCAGGCTCATGCGCCAGTACCCCGGCCCGGCCACGTAGGTGAACGGCGACGGGTAGCCGAGGTCGCCCCACGACTTCACCCGCACCGTGCCCGCCCTGGGCCGGCGGGCCGGGTTGCAGCCCCCGAGGAGGACCGCGCCGGCCATGCCGGCCATGCCCTTGAGGAAGGTCCGGCGCTCGAAGGCGGGGCCGGCGCTCACCTGGCGCGGTCCTCGCGGGGGTTGAACCGCGGCTCCAGGGCCACCCCCACCAGCGACAGGCCGAAGATGGCGAAGCTCAGGGCCAGCCCGAACGGCAGCAGCCACCACAGCCACAGCGACTCCAGCTGGAGCTGCGAGCTGTCCAGGGCCCGCTCCATCTCTGCCCCCCAGCTCACCGCGGCCGGGTCGGCCAGCCCCAGGAAGCTGAGGCCGGCCTCGATGGCCACGGCGAGCCCGGCCACGAACACCAGGTTGGCGGCCATCACCGGGCCCAGGGCGGGCAGGAGGTGCCGGCGGACGACGTACACCGGGCTCCCACCCAGCCCGCGGGCGATGCCGACGAAGCCGCGGTTGCGGAGGCTGAGGGCCTGGCTGCGCACGATGCGGGCCGTCTGCGGCCACAGGAACAGCCCGATCATCAGGATCGAGGTGGACAGGCTCGGCCCGGCCAGGGCCCCCACGAAGATCAGGAGGGGGAGAACGGGCAGGGCCAGCATGACATCGACCACCCGCATGACGGCAAAGTCGATGGCTCCGCCGAGCAGTCCTGCGGCGAGCCCGAAGGCGACACCCATGACCAGGACCAGCGTGCTGGCGGTCACGGCCACGGTCACCGTCGTGCGGGTGCCCCACACCAACCGGGAGAGGATGTCGTGGCCGGAGTCGTTGGTGCCCAGGAGGTGGGCCGCCGAGGGCCGCTCGAACGGGTCGCCCACCAGGTCGCCGGGGTCGTACGGTGCGATCCACGGGGCCAGGGCGCCCACGGCCACGACGACCAGCAGCATGGCCAGGCCGGCGGCCAGCAACGGCGAGCGCCGGGCCGCGCCGGCCAGCGCCCTCATGCCGCGATCCTGGGGTCGAGCCGGCGGTAGGCCAGGTCGACCAGCAGGTTCACGGTGACCACCGTGAGGGTCAGGACCAGGAAGGCGCCCTGCATGGCCGGGTAGTCGCGGATCGCCACCGCCTGGAACAGGTAGTTGCCCACGCCGGGGTAGGCGAAGATGCGCTCGATGAAGATCACGCTGGTGATGGCCAGGCTGAACTGGAGGCCGACGACCGACACCACCGGCAGGAGGGCATTTCGACCGGCGTACCGGTACTTGAGGCGCCGCTCGCGCAGCCCCTTGGCCCGGCCGAGCAGCAGGTAGTCCGAGCCCAGCTCACCCACCATGGACGAGCGCATGACCAGGTACTGGTAGGTGGCGGCGTCGAGCCCCAGCATGCAGGCGGGAAGGGCGAGGTGGCGGCCCACGTCGAGCGCCTTGGCCAGGCCCGTGTAGTCGTTGAATGGGTCGGAGCCCCCGCCGTAGGGGAAGAGCCCGAGCTTGGTCGTCAGCAGCACGAACGCGGTGGCGCCGACCACGAAGATGGGCACGTTCTGGTAGGCGAGGAAGAAGGCCAGCAGGCCGCGGTCCACCCGCCTCCCCCGCTTCCAGCCGGAGTGGACGCCGAGGGGGATCCCGATCACCACGGAGATCACCGTCCCCGTCACGATCAGCAGGAACGACCACGCCAGCTTCCCGCCCAGGTCGGTGCGGACCGGGCGGTTGTTGTAGGTGGAGACGCCGAGGTCGCCGCGGACCAGCCCGGACAGGTAGCCGGCGTACTGGCTGAGCAGCGGTTTGTCGAGGCCGTAGTAGCTGGCCAGGGCGGCCCGGGTCTCGTCGTCCTGGAGGTACGTCGGTGACCCGAAGGCCATGAGCGCGTCGATCGGGTCGCCCGGCATCAGCCGGGGGATGGCGAAGTTGAAGGTGAGCAGGACGAACACCGTGGCCAGGTAGCCGGCCACCGGCCTCCACCACGGGCGGGCGCTCGGGGGCGCCGGCTGGTGGGCGGCCCCACCACCTTCGCCGTGGTCGGCCAGGACGGCGACGGCGACGGGATCGGTGACGTCGCTCATCGAGCGTCAGGGATCATGGGAACCGTCGCCCCGGGCGACGCTCCGCCGCCGGACGGCGAACGCCGTGCCTGCCGCCACGACGACGGCCCCGGCGATCGCGATCGGGACCGGGGAGCCGCCGGAGCCGGCACCGTCGTCCGGCGCCGGCACCGGCGGCGCAGCAGCGGTCGGGGGACCGCCCGCCGTGGTCGTCGACGGTTGCGTGGGCGGCGGGGCCTGGGCCGGCTGGGCCACCGACGGCGGTGTGTTCGGGAAGGCGTCGCCCCGGACAGAGCAGCGGACCTGGCCGACGATCGACTCGCCCACGGCGATGGGGCCGAGGAGGTACATGTGCACGGCGTTGACCGTGATCGCCCCGCCGCCCGGCTCGACGACCTGTTCGTTGTAGACGATCCGGTACCGGTCGCCGACGTTGGTGAGCACCCCTTCGCGGGTGTAGTTGACCGGCGGGTTGTCGGGGATCCGCTCCTCGTCGAGCGGCTCGCCCCCGGGGGTGGTGGCCTTCGACATCACCGCGTTGACCAGGCGGGTGGATCCGCTCACGCCCCCCTCGGTCGCGGTACAGGTGGCGTGCAATTCGTCACCTTGGGTTGGCGGCAGCGGGCCCCACCCCCCCGGCGACCGGGGATCCCGGGGGGTGCGGAGCACGATGTCGACCGAGCTGGTGACGGATCCGCGGGGCCCGGTCGTCCCCCTGGTGCTCACCGTGATGGGCCCCGAGGGCGGGGCCACGTCGACATCGGGCGGCCAGACGCCCCCGAAGATCTTGGCCGGGCCGTATACCGCCGAGCCGGCCTCTTCATAGCTGGTAAGCGGTGTTTCGGAACCGCCCGGTGGCAGCCGCACGTCGGGGAGCGGGCCCACGGCCGACTGCGGGCCGCCGAAGAGCCCGACCTTGGTGTAGTGGCCGAAGGCGCCGCCGCCGACCACCGTCACGTCGGCCGTCGCGGGCGATGCGGCCATGGCGGCCACCACCACGGAGGCCCCGAGCACCAGCACGGCGGCCGCGCCCGCCCCCCTGCTCATCCGGTGCCTTGCCGTCCCGGGGACCACGCGCCGCCTGCCCTCCTTCGCACCGGCATGGGTCGCCGGTTGCCGAAGAGTACATCTTCTGTGTTCTCCGTGCATCCTGCACGGAGAAGCCGGGGTACGCCGGCCCGCCCGCTACACGCAGCCGTACTGGATGAGCAGCTGCTGGATGAAGGGGGCGACGAACGGGTTCGTCGCCTGCTGCAGCAGGACGGCACAGATCTCGGTGTTGGTCGGCGGGGGGAGGCTCGTGGTCGTCGTGGGGACGACCGTGGACGAGGTCGTCGTCGACGTGGGGCTGGTGCCGTTGCAGCGCGCGATGGCCTGGTCGAACTGGGCGTTCCCGGTGGCGCGGGCCGCCTCGAGCTGGGCGATGGCCGCAGCCAGCTGCTCACCGGACAGCGCCTGGGCGAGTGACGCCTCCATGGCCGTGATCTGGGCGTTGAAGGCGGCCCGCTGGGCCACGAGCTGGCTGCACAGCGAGGTGACCGGCGGCAGCGTGGTCGTCGTCGTCGGCGGCAG
>DATLGZ010000050.1:0-2849 GCA_035540235.1 Acidimicrobiales bacterium
CGGTTCTGGCGGAAGAACACCGGCCCCCGGGACGTGAGCTTGACCGCCAGGGCGGTGAGCACCATGACCGGCAGGAAGACCAGGACGAGGAGGAGGGCGCCGGCCACGTCGAGGGCCCGCTTGCCCCGCCACCCCCGCGCCCCGGCGGCGGTCGGCGCGCTCGCCGCGCCGCCGTCGAAGACCAGGATCGACGCCAAGTACTCGCCTGTCGACATGCTCCCGCCTCGGGGTCGCCGCCTCGGGACGCTGGCAGGTTATACGACCGCCACGCCCCTTCGGCACTTACCTCCCGTACCTCACCTGCGCAGGACGGCCACCACGTTGGCGGCGGGGAACAGGCGGCTGAGGAACGTCATCTCGTAGAGGTCCTGGGCGGCCCGGGAGGAGTTCACCACCGGTTCAACCGCCCGGTCCCACACCAGGTAGCGGCCCTTGCCCAGGGTGGTGGAGAACTGCACGGCCACGTACTCCACCGCCCCGAAGGCGAAATCGAAGTAGTACGGCCGCCCCCACAGCGAGTCGCCCCCGCCGGCGAAGAACTCGAAGGTGCGGGCCGAGTAGCCCCGCACGTGGGTGGGGTCCACGTAGAGGTTGCGGGACGTGAAGTGCACGGCCGACACCACCACCCGCCCGCCCGGGGCGGTGACCCGGTGGATCTCGCGCAGGGCGGCGACCGCGTCCACGTGCTCGAGAACGTCGCGGGCCAGCACGAGGCCGAAGGTGGCGTCGGGGAAGGGCAGCGGCTCGGCGCCCAGGCGGGCCACCACGTCGACCCCCTTCAGGGCCACCACGTCGAGGTTGACGTAGCCGTCGCGATGGTCGGTGCCGCTGCCCAGGTTGAGCCGGGGCCGGCCGGCCCGGCCGGGCCCGCTCGGACTCCCCGCCTCGTCGGCCCGGCGCAGGACCTCCTCGAAGTGGACGGCCACCCCCGCAGTCTGCCCCGGGACCGCGCCTTGCCTCGCGGACCGGTGGGCGCCACTACCCTTCCGCCCGATGCCTCCCCGCCTCCGGCAGGTTGTCATCGGCGGCGCCCAGCGGCTCTCGTGGCGGCTTCCCCCGCGCGTCGACCGGGAGGTCCGGGAGCTGGCCAGGATGGTCATCCCCCACCACGGGCAGCGGCTGTCGCCCGCCCGCCGCCTCGAGTTCGCCCTGCTGCGCCGGCGCAGCCCCTACCTGGTCGTCCCCTTCGGCGCCGGCCACCTGGTGGTGGACTCCCGCGACGACGAGATCGGCCGGGCCGTGTTCCTGACCGGGGGCTACGAGCGCTGGCACATGGAGACGGCCCTGTCGGCGCTGGCCGAGGCGGGGCGGCGGGTGGAAGGAACAGTCTTCGTCGACGCCGGCGCCAACATCGGCACGTCCACGGTGGACGCCCTCCTGTGGGGCGGCTTCGGGCGGGCGGTGTGCTTCGAGCCCGAGCCCGGCAACGCCTCCCTGCTGGCCGCCAACCTCGCCCTCAACGGCGTGGCCGACCGGGCCGACGCCCACGTCCTGGCCCTGTCCGACGCCGACTGCGCCGCCGTCCTCCAGCGCTCGGCCCGCAACTCGGGCGACCACCGGGTGGCCGCCCCGGGCGGCAACGGGTGGGCCGGCCGCCAGGAGGAGAAGGTCCACTGCCGCCGCCTCGACGGGCTGGTGGAGGAGGGGCTGGTCGACCCGGAGGCGGTGGGGCTGTTCTGGGCCGACACCCAGGGCCACGAGCTACGGGTGCTGCGGGGGGCGGCGACGCTGGCCCAGGCGGGCGTGCCCCACGTGATCGAGTTCTGCCCGTGGCTGCTGGGTGATGACGCGCCCGAGCTGGAGGAGCACGTCGCCAGCCGCTTCTCCCGTATCATCGACCTGCATGCCGAGGCCGAGGTGAGCCCGGCCCGCCTGCCCGAGCTGCGGAGGATGTACCGACGGCGGGGATACACCGACCTCCTCCTGGTGCCCTGAGCGCCCGTCCCACCACGGTCGGGCCGGGCGCCGCGCCGCCGCCCGGCCCGGTGCCCGGGCGCGGCCTGGCGCGCCGCGCCGCCTGGACGTTCGGCACCCAGGGCCTGTCGAGCGCGTCCAACTTCCTGGTCACCGCGGTGATCCTCTTCGGCGTCTCGGGCCGGCCCTTCGCCCTCTTCGCCGTCTGCTTCACCGTCTACATGCTCGTGCTGCAGGCCGTCCGCTACGTGATCGGCATCCCCGTGCTGCTCCAGGCCGAGCCCCTGCCCGGGGACTCCCCCCCTGGTGGGCCGGCCGTGCTGGACGGGCCGGCCGTGCTGGACGGGCCGGCCGTGCTGGACGGGCCGGCCGTGGACGGGCCGGCCGTGGACGGGCCGGCCGGGCCGGCCGGGCCGGCGGCGCCGGCGGCGCCCCGGCTCGACCCGGGCGCCCCCACCGGGCTGGCGCTGGCGGTGGGGCTGGCGGCCCTGCCCGCCCTCGTGGTCGCCGCCGTGGTGTGGCGGGAGGCGGCGCCCATGATGCTCGTGCTCGCCTTCGGCCTGCCCTTCCTCCTGGCCCAGGATGCCCTCCGCCACGTGGCCATCGCCCGGGGCGTCCCCCATGTGGCGGTGCAGGCCGACGGGGCCTGGCTGGGCCTGCAGATCGCCGGTTCGGCCGCCCTCCTCCTTTTCAACGACCAGGCGGGCATGGCCCAGGCCGCCGGCCTGTTCGCCATCTGGGTGGGGGCGGGAGCGGTGTCGTGCGCCCTGCTGGCGGCGCTGCTGAGGGCCCGTCCCGCCCTCGACCGGGCGGTGGCCTGGGGCCGGGCCAGCGCCGCCAACTGCCGGCGGCTCGGCCTCGAGTTCGTGGTCACCTCGGGCAGCTACTACACGCTGTGCTTCGCCCTGGCCGCCCTGGCCGGGGCCGACGAGCTG
>DATLGZ010000051.1:0-5333 GCA_035540235.1 Acidimicrobiales bacterium
GACTGGGCCAGGTCGCCCAGCACGGTGACAGAGCCGGCCGGCGCCCGGCGGGCCACCATGCGCAGCTGCATGGGGCTCAGGTCCTGGGCCTCGTCCACCACCACGTGGCCGTAGGTGCGGCCCCGCCCCTCCAGCAGTGAGCGGGCCTCGTCCACCAGGGCGAGGTCGGCGGCCGTCCAGCGCACCTTTCCGAGCGTGGCGGCGGGAGGGCGGAGGAGAGCGCGCTGCTCACCGGGGTCGAGGACGCCGGCGGCCGCCGCCGCCAGGCGGTCGGGGCGGGTGAGCAGGTCGTCGACCAGGGCGGGCGCCGAGACCGACGGCCACAACCGGTCGAGGGCGGCCCGCAGCTCGGGGGCCGAGGCCAGCCGGCGGGTCGGGTCGGCGTCGACCACCAGCTCGCCGGCCCGCCACACCGCCGCCGCCAGGGCGGCCAGGCGGGCACGGGCCGCGGTGCGGCCCGCCAGGTAGGGCCCGGGACGGGCGGCGAGAGTGGCCACCAGGTCGTTCACCTGGGCGGCCGGGACCCGGACGCGGGCCCGCTCGGCCAGGATCTCGAGGTCGTCACGCAGCGGCTGGCGGCGATCGGCCAGGGCCCCGGCCAGCACCAGGGCCATGCGGGCGTCCCCCTTGAGGTGGGCCACCTCGTCGGGCTCGTCCGCCTTCACCCGCACCTTCGGCACCAGGTCCTCGATGGTCACCTGGGTGACGGCCTCCTCGCCCAGGGAAGGGAGCACCTGGGCGATGTACCGCAGGAAGGCCCGGCTCGGCCCCAGGACCAGCACGCCGGCCCGGGCCAGGTCGGGGTGGTTGTAGAGCAGGTAGGCCACCCGGTGCAGGCCGATGGCCGTCTTGCCCGTGCCCGGGCCGCCCTGCACCGCCATCACCCCCGCCAGCGGGGCCCGGATGACCTCGTCCTGCTCGGCCTGGATGGTGGCGACGATGTCGAGCATCTCGCCGGTGCGGGCCCGCTCCAGCTCGGCCAGCAGGGCGTCGCCGCCCCGCAGGGCGGGCCCCTCGTCGGTTGAGCGGGCCCCCTGCCCACCGAAGACGTCGTCGGCCACCGCCACCACCCGCCGGCCCTCCACGAGTATCTGCCGGCGCCGGCGCAGCCCCATGGGCGACGCCGCCCCCGCCCGGTAGAACGGGGCCGCCACCGGCGCCCGCCACTCCACCACCACCGGGTCGCCCGCCTCGTCCTCCACGTGGCGGCGGCCGATGTGCCACGACTCCCCGCCCTCCTCGTCGATGCGCCCGAAGCACAGCGGCGGGGCCACCTCGCCCAGCAGCGTCACCCGCCGGGCGAGGGCGGCCAACAGGTCGAGGTCGCCGCCGCCCGTGGCCCGTATCTCCGCCAGCACCCGCTCCGCCGTGGCCCGCATGGCCGCCAGCCGCTCATGGGCGAGGTCGAGGTGGCGCTGCTCGACCGCCACCTCCTCCCCGGCCGAGGCCGGGGTGGTCACGCCCGATGCTCCAGCGAGTCCCGGTACGAGCGGGCGGCCGCCGCCACCAGGGCGGCGTCGGCGGCCCGGCCCTGGTCGCGCAGGGACCGCGACGCCTCCTCCGGGGGCGCCACGTGGAGGGGGACCTTCCGGTGCGGGCGGTGGCCGTCGTAGCGGTCGCCCTCCACCCAGGCGTAGAGGTGGGAGCCCGCCCACCGGAAGGGGTGGAACCGCTGGGGCCGGAAGCCGGCCGCCATCAACGGGATGCGCACGAGGGCGTCGAGCTCGTCCTCGCCCGCCTCGAGAGTTCCGGTGGGGAGCCCGAGCCCGCCGTCGGGCGACTGCACCAGCCCGCACGAGCCGTCGGGGAAGAACAAGACGAAGGTCATCTGGCTCACGGCCGGACAAACAAAGCACAACTCAAGCCCAGAATCAAGGGCGAGCACGCGCTCTAATAAAGGTCAATCCGTTCCCGGCGCTACCGCAACATGCCCGGAGGCGGACTGCCAATCGGCACTATATGACCACGGCGGCGAGATGGCAAGGGGAATCCTTCCTACGCCGCCCCGAAGACCCGCTCGCCCACGTCGTCGCGAAGCGGTGGTGGCCCCGTCGCCAGTGTCCGCCCGTCGGGCCGGACGAACCACAGCTCCTCGTCGGGATGGCCCTCCACCTGCCACCCGCCCTCGTGAACCAGCTTGTGGTGATGGCGGCACAGCAGGACCAGGTTGGAGGCGTCCGTAGGCCCGCCCTGGGACCAGTAGACGATGTGGTGAGCGTCGGTCCACGCTGTGCGCCCGCAGCCGGTGAACCGGCAGCCGCCGTCACGATGGCGGACCACGCGCAGCAGCCAGGGCGGCACCGAGCGGGTCACCCGTCCCACGCCCACCGTGCGGCCGCGGTCGTCGTCGGCCATGAGACGGAGCCGGCCGTCGCACGCCAGCCGCCGAGCCGTCTCAGCCGTGACGGAGGGCCCGCCCTCGACCTCGGCCACCCCACCCTCTCCCGCCAGCAGGGCGGCGTCGGCGTGGACTATCACCGTGGCCCGGTCGCCCGACTCGCCGCTGCCAAGCGCACCGGCCGCCAGCCGTACGAGGGCGTCGGCACAGCGGGCCTCGTAGGGCTCGAACATCCCGGTCTCGGGCTCGGGCGGCTCGCGGTCGGCGATGGCCCGCAGCGCCTCGACGACCGTCGCCCCGTCGGCGTCGGGGAGCCTTCCCCGGAAGTGGAGCATGCGGTCGTCGCCCCACCACCACCGCAGCGAGCGCTTGGCGTGGGCGTCACGCTGGTCGTCCTCGGGAACGGGCCGGGCCCGGCGCGCCACCGCCGCAGTGTGGGCCGCCGACCACCCCTGGGCCGACTCGGCCAGATCGGCGTCGGTCTCGGGGGTGGCGAAGCGCAGCAGCGGCCGCACGTGGTCCCACGACAGGCGCCCCTCCCCGTACGCGTCGGCGATGGCGGGCAGCTCCTCCAGCTTGGACGCCGCCCCCGCCCACTCCGCCGCCGTGCGGTGCGACACCCCCAGCGAGGCCACGAGCCACGGCACCACCGACGTGGCCCCGTCCTCCTGCCAGCCCTCCTGCTCGTCGAAGGCGGCGATGGCCGCCAGCATCAGCCGGTGGGCGGCCGATTGCAGCGCATGCAACTGCCCGATGGTTTCGGCCAGGTCGCTGGCATCACATTGAGTGAAATCGACCGCCTTCATCGCCTCCCATTGTAGAACATGTGTTCGCCCGGCGCAAGGAGCGAACCAGTTATGGCTGCGCCAACATGGCGAGCGTGGCCCGGACCGACATCGAGCAGCCGCCTCCCCTCGTCGGAGCGAAGGTGCTCCGCTTCATCGCCCTTCTGCTGGGCTGGTCGCTGCTCGTGGCCATCGTGGCCGGGTGGCTGTGGGCCATGGCCCCGCTCTCCGGCAACTGCCGCAACTCGGCCGTCGCCCAGCACGTGGTGGCGGCGCGGGAAGGGATCGGCGGGGAGTGCACCCAGGCCGCCATCGACCGCACGAAGTCGGTCGCCCGATCGGCGGGCATCACCTGGTCGCTGGGTACCGCCGCCCTCGCCGCCGTCAACTGGGCAGTGCCCGGCCGGCGCCCACCGGCCCGCCCGTAGCCGGGGGGAGCCGATCGACTCTCGTCCTGCTACCCCCGGGCCCCCAGCCAGACGACGCTGAGGGGTTGGAGGTCGAGCGACACCGACTGGTCCATGCCGTGCCAGGGGATGGGCTCGGACCAGAGCTCTCCCGCCTCTCCCTCACGCCACCCGCCGAACTCGGCCCGGCTGGTGTCGAGCAGCTCGGCCCACCGGCCCTCCCGCGGCAGCCCGATCCGGTAGCCGCCGCGCTGGGCGCCGGACAGGTTGGCCACGCACACGATCGGTGGCCCGTCGGGGGCGAAGCGGGCGAAGGAGAGCACGTTCTGGTCGGCGTCGCTGGCGTCGATCCAGCGGAAGCCGTGGCCGTCGAAGTCCTGCTGCCACAGGGCGGGCTCGTCGCGCGCCAGCCGGTTGAGCTGGCGCACCAGCTCCTGCACCCCCTGGTGCTCGGGGTACTCGAGCAGGTGCCAGTCGACGGAGCGGTCGTGGTCCCACTCCGAGCTCTGGCCGATCTCGCCTCCCATGAACACCAGCGGGCGGCCGGGGTGGGCCCACATCCAGGCGAACAGGGCCCTGAGGTTGGCGAACTTGGCACCCCAGTCGCCCGGCATCTTGGCCAGCAGCGACCCCTTGAGGTGCACCACCTCGTCGTGGGACAGCGGCAGGATGAAGTTCTCGCTGAAGGCGTACAGCAGCCCGAAGGTGAGGCGGTCGTGGTGGTGGCGGCGGTACACCGGCTCCTTGGAGAAGTAGTCCAAGGTGTCGTGCATCCAGCCCATGTTCCACTTGAACCCGAAGCCCAGCCCGCCCAGGTAGGTGGGGCGGGACACCGCCGGCCACGCCGTCGACTCCTCGGCCGCGGTGAGCACGCCCGGGTGCCGCCCGTAGACGACCTCGTTCAGCTCCCGCAGGAACTCGATGGCCTCCAGGTTCTCCCGGCCGCCGTAGCGGTTGGGCACCCACTGGCCCTCGGCCCGGGAGTAGTCGAGGTAGAGCATCGACGCCACCGCGTCGACCCGTAGGCCGTCGATGTGGTACTCCTCGATCCAGTAGAGGGCGTTGGCCAGCAGGAAGTTGCGCACCTCGTGGCGCCCGAAGTTGAACACCAGCGTCCCCCAGTCGAGCTGCTCGCCCTGGCGGGGGTCGGCGTGCTCGTACAGGGCGGTGCCGTCGAAGCGGGCCAGGGCGAACTCGTCCTTGGGGAAGTGGGCCGGCACCCAGTCGACGATCACCCCGATGCCGCGGGCGTGGAGGGCGTCTACGAGGGCCTTGAAGTCGTCGGGCGTGCCGAAGCGGGCGGTGGGGGCGTAGTAGGCGGTGACCTGGTAGCCCCACGACCCCGAGAAGGGGTGCTCGGCCACCGGCAGCAGCTCGACGTGGGTGAACCCCATGTCGGCCACGTAATCGGGCAGCTGGTCGGCCAGCTCGCGGTAGGTGAGCGAGCGGTTGCCCTCCTCCGGCACCCGCCGCCACGACCCCAGGTGCACCTCGTAGACCGACAGCGGGCGCTCGGTCGGCTCCGACGCGGCCCGCTCCTCCAGCCACGCCCCGTCGCCCCACTGGTGCGACGGCTCCCACACCACGCTGGCGGTTTGCGGCGGCTCCTCGGTGGCGAAGGCGAACGGGTCGGCCCGCAGGGCGAGGGCCCCGTCGGCCCCGACGACCTCGTACTTGTAGCGCGCCCCCTTGGCCACGCCGGGCACGAACACCTCCCACACACCCGAGGAACCCATCGAGCGCATGGGCGTGACCCGGCCGTCCCAGCGGTTCCAGTCTCCCACCACCCGCACGCTCTGCGCC
>DATLGZ010000052.1:0-3057 GCA_035540235.1 Acidimicrobiales bacterium
CCCGGCGCGGCCGGGGGCGGGGCGGTGGCGTGGGCCCCCGCCGGGCGCGCCCCCAGCCCCTCGGCCAGCTTCGCCAGGCATCCGGTCCCGACGGTCCGGCCCGCCTCCACGAAGGTGGACCGCCCGCGGGAGCGCACCGTGACCCCACCCAGCCCGGAGACGGTCGCCGTACCGGCGGCCAGGTCGAAGACGCAGGCGGTGTGCTCGTCGACGCCCAGCACGAAGGCGCCGCCGGGCAGCTGGCCCTCCAGCGCCCGCAACCGGCGCTCGCCCATGTAGCAGTAGCGGGTGTCGTGGTTGCCGCCCTCGGCGTTGTTGAAGTGGGGGACCACCGCGGCCGCCAGCCCCAGCGGCGCCAGCAGGTCGAGGCCGGCCAGCCAGCGCGGGGCCTCGCCCACCTTGTAGATCTCGTAGACGGGCAGGGCCACCGGCCCCAGGGTGACGGCGGCGGCGCTGGCGAACACCACGCAGCCGCCCCCCGCCAGCTTGTCGGCCAGGATGCCGGGCACGTCGCTCTCCTGCCACTGGCGCAGGGCGTAGGACGGGCTCCCCGGGCCCGAGAACACCCAGCGGGCGTCGCGCAGGCGGGCCAGGGCGGTCTCGTAGCCGAACGTGCCGATCTCGCCGGCGGAGCGGAACGACGCCACCGCCACGTCGCGGTTCACGCTCTCCCTGAAGTAGGCCACCGCCTTGGCCGCGATGTCGTCGGCGTTCTCCTGGAACCCGAAGGGGGTGTCGAGAACGGCCGCCGGGACCGGGCCGGGGCCCAGGCGCTCGAACAGCTCCCGGTGCACCTTGGACATGGTGGGGCTGGTCTCGCCCGAGCCCATGACCACCAGGAGGCGGGCCTGCGGTTCAGCCACGGTCATACGCTAGGGCCCGAGGAAGCCATCGTCGGCGGCCGCCGCCAGGGCTTCGGCGACGTCGCCCGGGCGCTGCACATGCAGGTCGTGGTCCCCTGGCGAGAACCACTGGGCCCTCGCCCCCGCCGCCGCCAGGGCGACGGCCCGGTCGGCCTCCCGCCGCTTGACGGCGGTCCAGTCGTCGCCCGAGTCGGCGAGGAGGAGGAGGAGCGGCACGGGCAGCTCCGGGAGCAGCTGGGACGGGCGGTGCTCCCACAGCGCCCGCAGCAGGGCCAGGTGGCGGTCGAACGTCAGCCACGGCCGAACCGTCCCGTCGGGCAGGACCTCCAGGTTGGCGAGGGTGGCGGCCACGCCCGCCTCGGGCCAGTCGGGATGGGCGCGGCGCAGCCCGTCGCGGACGCGGGCCGCCGGCGTGCCCGCCAGCCGGGGCGGGGCCAGCGCGTCCCGGCAGTCGTCCCAGACCGGCCAGCGCTCCTGGAGCTCGAGCACGCCACCGTCGACGCCTACGGCGCCGGCCACCACGCCGGACGCCCGCCACGCCAGCTCCACGGCCAGGTTGCCGCCCGTGGACTGGCCGGCCACGACCGGCCGTTCGAGCCCGCACGCCCGCATCAGCGCCACCAGGTCGTCCACCAGGGTGGCGAAGTCGTACCCCTGGCCGGGTTTCGACGACCGCCCGTGACCCCTCAGGTCGGCCGCCACCACCGGGTGCCCTCGGTCGTGCAGCCGCCGGGCCACCGCCTCCCAGGTCCGCCAGTTTGAGGCCAGCCCGTGCACGAGCAAGAACGGCCGCCGCTCGCCGCCGCGCCACTGGGCGGTCTGGAGGGCGACGCCGTCGGCGACGGCCACGTCGGCGATGATCGGCGGCATCGGGCCATCATGGCCGCACCGCGCCGGGTGAGCGTTCGGAGCGGCCGGCCTTCCTACCGCTTCAGGCAGACAACCCGCGAAAACCACGGCCGGTTGCCTAAAACGCCTCAGCCGCCCGCTCGCGCCCGCGCCGCCCCCAAGCCGATGCAGGGGTCGTAACCTCGCCGCCGGTATGCCGCTCCGCCTCCTCGCCGCGTCGGCGGCCGGGTACCTCCTGGGCAGCGCGCCGGTGGCCGACACCGCCGCCCGCCTGGCCACCGGTGGGGCCGCCGACCTGCGGTCGGCGGGCAGCGGCAACCCGGGCGCGGTCAACGCCATGGACGTCCTGGGCAGGGCGTGGGGCTACGGCATCCTGGCCGCCGACGTGGGCAAGGGGGGCCTGGCGGCCGTCGTCGGGCGGCGGCTGGCGGGCGACGTGGGCGCCCATGCCGGGGCGGCGGCGGCGGTGGTCGGCCACTGCTTCCCCGTCTGGACGGGCTTTCGGGGCGGCAAGGGCGTGGCGGCCAGCTGCGGGCAGTGCCTGGCCACCTTTCCGGCCTACTTCCCCGTCGACCTGGCGGTGGCGTGGGCCGGGGCCCGGTGGCGCCAGCGGGCCTACCCCGCCACCGCCCTGGCCTGCGCGGTGTGGGTGGGCGCCGGCGTGGTGTGGTGGCGGCGGCGCTGGCCCAACGGGTGGGGCCCACCGCCCAGCCCCGCCCTTCCCATGGCCGCCGCCGTCAGCAGCGCCGCCATCCTGTCCCGCTTCGGAGCCGCCGCCCGGCGATGACCCGCATCGTGACCGACTCCAACTCCCAGATCCCCGCCGCCCTCGTCGAGCGGTACGGCATCACGGTCGTCCCTCTCACCGTCACGATCGACGGCCGGGCTTTCCGGGAGGGTGTCGACCTCGACGCCGACGGCTTCTGGCTGCGGTTCGAGGCCGGCACTTCCGCGGTCTCGACCTCGCAGCCCAGCCCGGGCAGCTTCGCCGCCGCCTACGACCGCCTCGTGGCCGAGGGCGCCGCGGACATCGTGTCCATCCACGTCGGCTCGTCGGTCTCGGGCACGGTCAACGCCGCCCGCCTGGCGGCCGAGGAAGCGGCCGTGCCCGTGCGGGTGGTGGACACGGGGACGGCGTCGTTCGGCGTGGCCCTGTGCGCGTGGGCGGCGGCCGAGGTGGTGGCGGCCGGAGGGGCGCCGGAGGAGGCCGTGGCGGCGGCGGAGCGCACCGCTGCCGGCGTCGGGAACGTGTTCGTGGTGCGGGCTCTCGACCTGGCCCGGGCGGGCGGGCGGTTGGCGGCGGGCACCCCCGCCCCCGCCGCCATCCCCGTGCTCACCATGACCG
>DATLGZ010000053.1:0-2681 GCA_035540235.1 Acidimicrobiales bacterium
CGTCGCCCTTGAGGATGATCCGCTGGCGGCGGCGCTCCCGTTCGGGGTCGGGTATGGGGACGGCCGACAGCAGGGCGACCGTGTAAGGGTGCTTGGGATGCTCGTAGAGCCGGTTGCGGTCGGCGACCTCGACGAGCTGGCCCAGGTACATCACGCCCACCTTGTCGCTGATGTGGCGGACGACCGAGAGGTCGTGGGCGATGAAGACGTAGGTGAGCCCCAGCCGGTCCTGGAGGGAGTCGAGCAGGTTGATGATCTGGGCCTGGATCGACACGTCGAGGGCGGACACGGGCTCGTCGAGGATCACGAGCTTGGGGTTGAGGGCCAGGGCCCGGGCCACCCCCACACGCTGGCGCTGTCCGCCGGAGAACTCGTGCGGGTAGCGGGACGCGTGCTCCCGGTTGAGACCGCACAGCACCAGCAGCTCCTCCACCCGGGCCTTGGCCTCCTTGCGGGAGCGGCCCTGCACGATCAGGGGCTCGGCCACGATCTGGCCGACCGTGTGGCGGGGGTTGAGCGAGGCGAAGGGGTCCTGGAAGACGATCTGCATCTCCGCCCGCAGGGCCCGCGTCTCCCGGCTGTTGAGCGGGAAGATGGAACGCCCGTCGAAGTGAACCTCGCCGGCGGTGGCGGGCAGCAGCTTGAGGATGAGGCGGGCGGTGGTGGACTTGCCGCAACCGGACTCGCCCACGAGCCCGAACGTCTCGCCCTGCTGCACGGCGAAGGACACGTCGTCCACCGCGTGGATGGCGCCGACCTGGCGGCGGAGGATGGCCCCCTTGGTGACCGGGAAGTGCTTGGTGAGGCCCCGGACCGCCAGGAGCCGCTGGCCCGGGCCGTCGCCGGGGAGCTCGTCGGTGGCCAGCGCCTGCCCGGCGTCGAGCGTCACCACTTGCCTCCTCGGAGGTGGGCTACTGGAGCCGGAGGGCCAGGATGACCGTGGTGAAGGAGAAGATCACCAGGATGGAGACGGTGATGCGGTCGAGGTTGCGCTCGACCACCGTTGACCCCGCCGACGCCCCCATCCCGCCGCCGAACATGTCGGACAGGCCGCCACCACGGCCGCTGTGGAGCAGGACGGTGAGGATGAGGCCCAGCGAGACGATCACGTGGACCACGACGATCAACGCCGTGAGCATCCGGCCAGGCTATCAGCAGGCCCACCCCTCGTCCTGGTCACCGTGAGAGCGCCCTGGCGACACGAACGGTGACCAGAACGCGAGGGGTGTCAGCCCTTCCGGTACTGGACGATCAGGGCGAACTCGTCGGGGTCGAGGCTGGCGCCGCCCACCAGGGCCCCGTCGATGTCGGGCTGGCCCATCAGGTCCTTGGCGTTGGACGACTTCACCGACCCCCCGTACTGGACCCGGACGGCGTCAGCCGGCCCGTCGCCGGAGATGCCCCTCACGATCTGGCGGATCAGCCCGCACATCTCCTGGGCGTCGTCGGGCGTGGCCGTCTTGCCGGTGCCGATGGCCCAGATGGGCTCGTAGGCGACGACCAGCCGTTCCACCCGGTCGGTGGGCAGGCCGGTGAGGGCGGCCTCCACCTGGCCCGTCACCTTCGACTGGGCGGACCCCGCCTCCCGCTCCTCCAGCGTCTCCCCCACGCACACGATCGGCGTCATGCCGTGGTTGAACACCGCTTCGAGCTTGCGCCGCACGTCCTCGTCGGTCTCCTTGAAGTACTCCCGCCGCTCGGAGTGGCCCACGATCACGTAGGAGACGTTGAGCTTGGCCAGCATGGTCGGGCTGACCTCGCCGGTGTACGCCCCCTTGTCCTCCCAGTAGCAGTTCTGGGCGCCCAGGGCGATGGGGAGGCGGTCGGCGTCGATCAGGGTCTGGATCGACCGCAGCCCGGTGAAGGGAGGGTGGACCGACACGTCGACCGCGTCGTGGTCGTCGGTCGTGAGCCGGTAGGACAGCTTCTGCACCACCTGGATGGCGTCGAGGTGGTTGTGGTTCATCTTCCAGTTGCCGCTGATCAGCGGCTTCCGCTCAGGCATTGGGGGCCTTCCGCAGCGCCTCCAGCCCCGGGAGGTCGCCCTTCTCGATGAGCTCCAGCGACGCGCCGCCCCCGGTGGAGATGTGGTCTATGCCGTCCTCTAGGCCGAACTTGGCCACTGCCGCCGCGCTGTCGCCCCCGCCGATCACGGTGAACCCCTTGGCCTCCGCCACCGCCTCGGCCAGGGTGCGGGTGCCGGCCGCGAACCGGTCGTCCTCGAACACCCCCATGGGGCCGTTCCACAGGACGGTGCCCGCCTCCGCCACCTCGGCGGCGAACACCTTGGCCGTCTCGGGGCCGATGTCGAAGCCCTTCCACCCGTCGGGGATGTCGCCGCCCACCGTCTCGACCTGGTCGTCGGGCCCCACCGCCACCGTGTCGGTGGGCAGGAGGATCCGCTTCCCCGAGGCCAGCAGCTCCCGGCAGGTGTCGACGAAGTCCCTCTGGAGGAGGGAGTCGCCCACCGACTGCCCCTGGGCGGCGAGGAACGTGTAGGCCATGCCGCCCCCGATGATCAGGGCGTCGACCTTGTCGAGCAGGGCCTGGATCACCGCCAGCTTGTCGCTCACCTTGGCCCCGCCCAGGATGCCCACGAAGGGCCGCTCCGGCTTCTCCAGCAGCCCGCCCAGCACCTCCACCTCCCGGGCCAGGAGCCGGCCGGCGGCGCTGGGGAGGCG
>DATLGZ010000054.1:0-2574 GCA_035540235.1 Acidimicrobiales bacterium
GGTGAACTGGGGCGTCACCCGGATCTTGCCGCTGCGGTACAGGAACAGCATGACGGCGGTGACGGCGCCGGTGCCCGCCACCGCCTGGACCACGATGCCCGGGTAGGCGGCGTTGAAGAACTGGCTGATCCCGCCCAGGAACACCCCCTGGACGGCGGCGTAGGTCATGATCAGCCCCGGGCTGGTGATCTGCTTGAAGGCGATGACGAGGCCGAGGACGAGCCCCACGATCAGGGCCGGGAAGGCGAGGGCGCCCAGGCCGAGCACCCACGTGGTGGCGCCGGTCAGGACGGCGATGCCGAGCAGGAGGCCGGTGCGGCTGACGGCGTCCTCGACCGTCATCCTTCCCATGTCACGAGCCGTGGCCGACGGCCCCGCGTAGGCCCGCTCGAGCCGGTCGACGACGTCGGGGTGCAGCTTCCCGGTGAACGCCGGGCTACGGGTCAGCGCAGGGTTGTGGCTGGTGGTACGCAAACGTCCTCCTCGTTGGAGAGGCGCAGCACGGTGCCCGCCTTCTCGCTACAACGTTACGACCGTGGAGATGGTGCCCGGGGTTTCAGGGGGTGCGGAGGTCCATCGCCCGCCAGCAGTACCAGGCGGCCACGGTGCGGAAGGGGCGGTAGCGGTCCCCGCCGTGGGCGAGGGCGGCGGGCGAGGGCAGCCCGCCCAGGCCCTGGATGCGGGCGAACCCGGCCCGCACACCAAGGTCGCCGGTGGGCCACACGTCGGGCCGGTTGAGCTGGAAGATGAGGAACATCTGGGCCGTCCACGGACCGATGCCGCGCACCGCCACCAGCCGCTCGACGATCTCGTCGTCGCCGAGGCGGGCCCACCCGCCGAGCCGCACCGTCCCGTCCAGGGCCTTGTCGGCCAGGTCCCGGATGGACGCCGCCTTGTTGGCGGAGAGGCCGGCCGCCCGCAGCACGGTGTCGGGGGTGGCCGCCACCGCGGCGGGCGTGGGGCGGCCACCGTAGAGGGCGGCGAAGCGGGCGTGGATGGCCGACGCCGCCGCCCCCGCCAGCTGCTGGTAGACGATGGCCCGGGCCAGGGCGGCGAACGCTCCGCCCGGCACCCGCCTCCTCTCCAGCCGGCACGGCCCGTGGGCCGCGATGGCGGCGGCCATGGCCGGGTCGGCGGCGGCCAGGGCGGCGCACGCCTCGGTCCAGCGGCCGGCGGGCCCGGCGGCGGGCACGGCGGGGGGCACGGCGGCAGGCACGGCGGCAGGCACGGACGCATTCTGGCCGCCGGTGAGTGGGAGGCTGACGGGTCATGACCACGGGCATGGCCGGGGCTGGCGCCCGCACCGCCCTCCAGTCGCTGATCGACCGGCTGCCCGGAGGGGAGACCCGGGAGGGCCAGCTGGAGATGTGCGCGGCGGTGGCCGACGCCCTCAAGACGGGCGAGCACCTCGTCGTCGAGGCCGGGACCGGGGTGGGCAAGTCGCTGGCCTACCTGGTGGCGGCGGTGCGGTCCGGCCTGCGGGTCGTGGTCGCCACCGCCCGCAAGCCGCTGCAGGACCAGCTCATCCGCAAGGACGTCCCCTTCGTGGCCTCCGCCTTCCCCGTCGAGGCGGCCGTGCTCAAGGGCCGCAGCAACTACCTGTGCCTGGCCAAGCTGGCCGAGGTCGCCTCCGCCGCCGGGGTGGGCGACAGCCAGGGGCGGCTTCTCACCGAGACCCGCACCGCGGCGCTGACCCGGCTGGCGGAGTGGGTGGCCGAGCCGGGGGCGGGGGACCTGGCCGACGCCCCCGTGCCGGTCGACGGCGGGCTGCGCGCCCTGGTGACCGTGGCCGCCCAGGAGTGCCCGGGGGCGAGCCAGTGCCGCTTCGGCCAGGACTGCCTGGCCGAGCGGGCGCTAGAGCGGGCCCGGTCGGCCCGGCTGGTCGTGACCAACATCGACCTCTACTGCCTCGACCTGTTGATCGGCGGCGGGCTGCTGGGCGAGCACGACGCCGTGGTGGTCGACGAGGCCCACGAGCTGGAGGCGATCGCCAGCCGCATCCTGGGCCTGGAGCTGGGCCGCCGCCGGTTCACGTGGCTCGCCGCCCAGCTTCGTGGACTCCTGGTGGGCGAGGCCGACGAGCCGGCCCGCCTCGACCGGGTGGGCGACCACCTCCAGGCCGCCTTCGCCGAGCTCGCGGGCCAGCGCGTCGACCCGACCGGCCCGGCCCTGTCCGGGGTGCTGGCGGCGGCCGACGAAGCCCTGGCGGGCGTGACGGAGGTGCTGCGCAAGATCGACGACGACGACCGGCGGCCCCGGTGCCTGCAGGCCGCCTCCTCCCTGCTCACCGACGTTCGCACCGCCCGCACCCCGCCCGCCGGCCAGGTGGCGTGGGTGCCGGAGGGAACCGAGGCCGTCCTCCGCCTGGCCCCCATCGACGTGGGCCCCACCCTGGCCCTGCGCATGCACGCCAAGCGGACCACCGTCCTCACCAGCGCCACGCTGAGCGTGGCCGGGTCGCTGGCCCCCCTGGCCGCCCGCCTCGGCCTGGGCCCGCACAAGGGTCCACCGTCAGGCAACGCCCGCCTCCTGAGAGTGTCCAGCCCGTTCGACTACCGCAACCAGGCCCTGCTC
>DATLGZ010000055.1:0-3003 GCA_035540235.1 Acidimicrobiales bacterium
GGGCTAGGGCGGCGGGGGGCCGGCGCCCAGCAGCCCCTCCAGGAGGGTCGCCAACTGGCCCATGGCGCCGAACAGGACGCCGGCCGACGGCGAGGTGTCGTAGAGCTGGTTGAGCAGCTCGATGCCCATGAACAGGGCCACCACGCCCACCGCCACGTCGTGGACCGGCACCGCCGTCTCGTAGGCCGTCCCCCGCAGCACCCGGGCCACCGACGCCTCCACCAGCGCCACCCACGGGTCGAACAGGCCCTGCAGGCGGCCGGCCAGCTCGGGCGAGGAGGACGAGGCGGCCAGCATCTGCGACAGCACCCGGAGGTTGCCGCCCTCCACGTCCTCGCGGTGGCACGACGCCCCCACCGCCACCAGCTCGGCCAGCGTGGTGACGCCCGCCAGCCGCTCCTCGTAGCGGGCCATGCGCTGCTCGCTGATGCGCTCGACCGCAGCCAGCAGCAGCTGCTGCACGGACCCGAAGTGGTAGAAGATCAGGGCCTGGTTGAAGTCGCCGGCCCGGGCGATGGCCCGGGCGCTGGTGCCCACCACCCCCTCCGCCTTGATGGTCTCCACCGCGGCGTCGACGATCCGGGCCCGGGTCTCGTGACCGGCGGTACGGGGCGACGCCATGGTGACCGCAACGTACACCCCGGCGTTGCGATTCCGGGAGTGCTCGCTCCTAGAATGATCGCTCATGCGGATGCGCGTCGAGGAGCTGGCCAAGGCGTGCGACGTCTCCGTCGACACCGTCCGCTACTACCAGAAGCAGCGCCTGCTCCCCCCGCCCGAGCGCGACGGCCGCCTGGCCTGGTACACGGCCGAGCACGCCGACCGCATGGCCCGCATCCGGGAGCTGCAGCGGCGAGGGTTCAGCCTGGCCGTCATCCGCCGCTTCCTCGAAGGTGAGCTCGACCCGGCCGACGAGGGGCTGGCGGCGGCGGTGGCGGAGGCAGGGGAGGAGGGCGAGGAGGAGCTCTTCGACCTCGACGAGCTGGCGGCCCGCACGTCGGTCCCCGCCCCCATGCTCGACGCCCTGGTGCGCGACGGGTTGCTGGTCGGCCGCCAGCACCAGGGTGAGCTGCGCTTCACCGTTGCCGACGTGGCCATCGTCACCGGCGGCCTCCGGGTGCTGGAGACGGGCCTGCCCCTGCCCGAGCTGCTCGCCCTCGCCCGCCGCCACCACGCCGCCACCCGCGACTTCGCCCTGGAGGCGGTGGAGCTGTTCGACACCTACGTGCGCAAGCCCCTGCGCAGCGCCGAGATGCCCGAGCCGGAGCGGGCCGACCGCATGGTGGCCGCCTTCCGCACCCTGCTGCCGGCGGTCACCGAGCTGGCGACCTACCACTTCCGCCGCGTGCTGCTGCAGGTGGCCCAGGAGCACCTCGAATCGGTGGGCGAGGACCCGCAGCTCACGGGGCCGGCCAGGTGACGGCGCCGCTGCCCACCGGGGCGGAGAAGGTGAGGGCCGTCGAGTCGATGTTCGACCGCATCGCGCCGCGCTACGACCTGCTCAACCGCTTGCTGACGTTCGGGATGGACGTGGGCTGGCGCCAGCGCACCGTCGGCGCCCTCGGCCTCCCGCCCGCCTCCACGATCCTCGACGTCGCCTGCGGCACGGGCGACCTGTGTCGGGAGCTGCACGACCAGTCCTACCGGGCGGTGGGCATCGACCGGTCGGCGGGCATGCTGGCGGCGGCCCGCACCGGCGCGCCGCTGGTGCGCAGCGACGGCTTGTCCCTGCCCGTCCCCGACGCGTCGGTCGACGGGGTGGTGTGCGGGTTCGCCCTGCGCAACTTCGAGGGGCTGGCCGCCTTCTTCGCCGAGTGCGCCCGGGCGGTGCGGCCGGGGGGGCGGGTGGCCCTGCTGGAGGTCTCCCAGCCCGCCAACCCCGTCCTGCGTTTGGGCCACTCCATGTACTTCGGCCGGGTCGTGCCGCTCGTCGGTGGGCTGATATCCGACCGGGCCGCCTACCGCTACCTGCCCAAGTCGGTGGCGTACCTGCCCTCCGAGCCGGAGCTGGTGAGCATGCTCGCTGCCGCCGGCTTCCCGGACGCCCGCCGCACCCCTCTGTCGATCGGGATCGCCCAGCTGCTCACCGGCACCCGGCGATGACGGTCCCCGGGCTCACCAGCCGCACCCGCCCTCTGGCCGGGGGCGCCGACCTGATGCGGGCCGTCGACCCGGCCGGCTTCGCCTGGCTCCAGGACGGCACCAGCCTCGTCGCCACCGGCGTGGCCGCCCGCATCGCGCTGCCCACCGGCCCCCAGCGACTGGCCAAGGCGGCGGGCGACGTGGCCGCCCTGCTGGAGGGGATCGAGACCGACGACCCGGTGGGCCTACCCGGCTCGGGGCCCCTGGCGGTGGGCGCCATCCCGTTCCTCGACGGCCAGGACGGCGAGCTGATCGTGCCCGCCCGGGTGGTGGGAGTGGCCGAGGACGGGCGGGCGTGGGTCACCGAGGTGGCGCCGGTGGCCGGGCGGGCGATCGGCGCCGCCTCGCCGCCGGCGGTTCCGACGCCCGAGCCGACCAGCTTCGTCGTCGAGTCGGAAGGAGGCCGGCTGGCGTGGACGGCGGCCGTGCGCCGGGCCCTGGCCGCCATCGCCGCCGGGTCGATCGAGAAGCTGGTGCTGGCCCGGCGGGTGACGGTGTGGGGCGACCAGCCCTTCGCCGTGCCCGTGGTGGTCGACCGCCTGCGCCGGGCCCACCCCTCGTGCTTCACGTTCCTGAGCCAGGGCTTCGTGGGCGCCAGCCCCGAGCTGCTCCTGCGCCGGCGGGGCCGGTGGGCGTGGTCGCGGCCCATGGCCGGCACGGTCGAGCGGGGCGGCAGCCCGGCCGACGACCGCCGCCTGGTGTCGGAGCTGCGGCGGTCGGCCAAGGACCACGACGAGCACCGGGTCGTGGTCGAGGACGTGCGCCGGCGGCTGGAGGCGTGCAGCCAGGAGGTGTTCGTCAAGGGGCCGGAGCTGGTACCGCTGTCGTCGGTCACCCACCTGGCGACGTCGGTCACCGGCC
>DATLGZ010000056.1:0-5321 GCA_035540235.1 Acidimicrobiales bacterium
GCGCAAGCGCTCCCCACGCCGCTGACCCGTCCGGCGCCGGGCCGGGCGGCTGGGCCCGGGCCGGCGCCGGCGGCCCGCGGCCCGCCCCCCTCTGCGTTTCAGGCAGGGGGCCCGCGGAAACCGCCGCTGTCTGCCTGAAACGGCACGCATAGGTCCCCGGGTCGGGGTAGGTGTGGAGCCGTGACCGACGCGCCCCCCTTCAACGCCGACGCCCTATTGGCCGAGCTGGTGGCCACGCCCCAGGGCCGGGCCGATCCCTACGGCCGCTACGCCACCCTGCGGGAGCGGGCGCCGGTCCACCGCAGCTCCTTCGGGTTCTGCGTGCTCAGCCGCTACGACGACTGCCTCCACCTGCTGCGGGCACCGGGCGTGGGCAAGGACTTCTCCGGCGCGGCCAGCGCCCTCGGCCTCAGCGACGAGCAGCAGGCCGAGCAGGCCGCCTTCCGCAACGACCGGTCCAACATGCTCTTCGCCGACCCCCCCGAGCACACCCGCCTGCGCCGGCTGGCCAGCCGGGCGTTCACGCCCCGCAGCGTCGAGGCCCTGCGCCCGCGGGTGGTGGCCCTGGTGGACGAGCTGCTCGACGGGTTCGGCGCCGGCGAGGTCGACGTGATGGATGCCCTCGCCTTCCCCCTGCCGGTCACCGTCATCGGCGAGATGCTGGGCGTCCCCGCCGCCGACCGACCCCGCTTCCGGCCGCTGGTCCGGTCCATCACCGCCATGCTCGAGCTGGCCATCACCCCCGAGGACCTCAGCGCCGCCACCGCCGCGTCGGCCACCCTCGAGCACTACTTCGCCGGCCTCATCGGCGAGCGGCGGGCCCATCCGCGCGACGACCTCCTGACCCGGCTCATCCAGGCCGAGGACGAGGGGGAGCGCCTGAGCGAGCACGAGCTGGTGTCCACCGCCATCCTGCTGTTCGCGGCCGGCTTCGAGACCACCACGCACCTGCTCGGCAACGGCCTGCTGGCCCTGGTCGACCACCCCGACCAGCTCGCCCGCCTGCGGGCCGACCGGGGGCTCGTGCGCTCCGCCGTCGAGGAGCTGCTGCGCTACGACAGCCCCGTCCAGATCACCGCCCGCACCGCCTACCAGGACCTCACCATCGCAGGCGAGCCCATCGAGGCGGGCACCACCGTCCTCGCCCTCCTGGGCGCGGCCAACCGCGACCCGGCCCGCTTCACCGACCCCGACCGCCTCGACGTGGGCCGGGCCGAGTCGCCGCCCCTCAGCTTCGGCAGCGGCATCCACCACTGCCTGGGCGCGGCCCTGGCCCGGCTCGAGGCCCAAGTGGTGCTGGAGCGGCTGCTCGACCGCTTCCCGGCCATGGAGCTGGTGGGCGGGCGCCCCCGCCACCGCGACAGCCTCACCCTGCGGGGCGTCGTCGACCTCCGCCTGCGCTTCAGCCCGCAGCCGCCAGCCGGCGCCTGAGGGCGTCCTCGAACCGCCCCGTCGCCTCCGGCCGGTAGGCCAGCACGCTCTGGCCGTCGAGCAGGGTGCGCAGGCGGGCGGCATCCGGCGACGGGTCGGACAGCAGCGCCTCCAGGCGGTCGCGGCGGCCCACCAGCACCCACGACCCGGCGAGGGTGGGGCCCAGCTCGGTCAGCTCCCAGAGGAGCCCGGTGGACACCTCGGAGACGTCGATCAGCGTCACGTCGGTGAGCTGGGCGAAGCGGCGCACCACCGCCTGCCAGACGTCGTGGGCGCAACGGACGACCGTGAGGCGGGGCGAGAAGATGCGGTTGGTGGCCCGCTCCACCCGCTGCACCACCGGCTCTACCTGGACGGCCTCCTCGACGTGGGCGGCCCGCCGGCCCTCGGCCTGGCGGAGGGCGCGGCGGGCGCCGAACCCGAACAGGGCGAAGGCGCCGGCCAGCGCCACCGGGGCCAGCGCCACCAGCAGGAGGACGGTGCCCACGACCATGCCCACGACCAGGGCGGCGACCGCCACCCCCACGATGGCGGACAGCGGGTCGCCCGCCTCCTCGGCCACCCCGTCGACCGCCCCGGACACGGCCTGGTCGAACTGGGACTCGAACCACGGCGGCAGCACCCACACCAGCAGGACGGCCACCGCCGCTACCAGCAGCCACGGCCCGACCCGCACCAGGCCCCGGCCCCGCCCCCGCACGCCCACGGGCACGACCTGCAGGTCGTCGAGGGTGATCAGCCGCCAACGGCGCCCGAGCCCGCGCGCCACCGCCCCGCTGAGGACGCGGGTGGCGTCGGTGAACCCGAACCGCCGCAGGAACAGGGCCGACTGGCGCCGGCCCCGGAGCAGGCGCAGACCGACCCGCACCGCCACGTAGCCGGCCGCCGCCAGGCCGGCGGACCACACCCAGACCATGGGGTCCTCCCCCACGTCCAGCCGGCCCTCGAGCCGGAAGAAGAGAACGGTGGCGCCCAGGACGAAGACGACGGGGACGAGCGCCAGCACCCCCACGATGAGCAGCGCCGCCCCCAGGACCACCACGGGCAGGCGCCACACCCGGACGCCCCCGCCGGACGCGGGAGCGTCCTCCACGATGACGAAGGCCCCGCCCGCCACCGGGCTTTACCCGCCGGCGGCGGTCCCGTGGGCCGCGCCCGTCCCCGCTCCCAGGATGTTGACCATCCAGCTCACCCCGAACCGGTCGACGCACATGCCGAAGGTGTCGCCCCACGGGGCGGGCTCCAGGGGCATGACGATGGCGCCGCCCTCCGACAAACCCGCCCACCAGCGCCGGAGGCTCTCCTCGTCGTCGCCGCTGAGCGACACCGAGAAGCCGGCGGCGGGCGTGTACTCCATCGAGTTGGGCGTGTCGGCGGCCATCAGCACCAGGCCGCCGGGCGCCTCCAGCATCCCGTGCATGATCTTGCCGCCCTCGGCCGGGTCGTCGGTGGCGTGCATCTCGGCGAAGGTGTGGAGGCTGAGCTCGCCGCCCAGGACGGAGTGGTAGAGCTCCATCGCCGGGCGGGCCGTGTCACGGAAGTTCAGGTAGGGGTTCAGCCGGACGGTCATCGTCTTGCTCCTAAGTGGTTCGACCCGGCGCGATCGTTGCAGGCCGGCGACCGACCTGCCATGATCCAGCGCGGGTTGAGCCGCCAGCCGCGAAGGGGTCGACGCGCCGTCGTGCCCACCTGCGGGCCGGCGGCCCCGTCCCCCCAACGGAACGGTTCCTCGGCTGAACCCAGCCGCAGCCGGTGGACCAACCCGGTCGCGGCGAGCCGGAGCTTCCCGCGGCACGGCGACGCCGGGCGGTGGTCGCCACCGACCGCCGCCCGGCTACCGTGCCGGCATGCGAGGGTTGAGAAGGGTCGTGCCGGCGGTTGTGATGGCTGCCATAGCCGCGGGCTGCGGCGGCGGCGACGGGGACGACGCCGGCCCGGGCGACGACCCAACCGCCGCGCCGACGACCGCGGCGGTGGCCACCACCGCTCCCGCTCCCACCGGCCCGGCCACCGAGCTGACGCTGCGGATCGCCGACGTGCGCCTGCTCAACTCCGAGGAGTCCGACAACGCCATGCGGGTGCTGCTCCCGCCCGGGGTGGCCAGCGCGTCGGTCACTCTCACTGGGCTGCCGTCGCCCAACCGGGTCATCTCGGTCTGCCAGGCCCAGGAGCTCGACCGCCGCATGAACGCACCCGCGTGCCGCCAGCCAGCCGACGGCGAGGCGGTCACGGTCACGCTCGGCTCGGCCGCTTCGGGTGTCGAGATCCTCCAGCTGGGCGTCGCCGGCCCCGGGCCCGAGGGCAGCTCGGCCTTCCTCAGCGAGGTCGTGGTCCGCTACAGCGCCTCCTCGCGCGCCGTCAACGCCCGCCTCGCCCAGATCGCATCGGGGGACACCGGTACCCGCCCCACCTTCTCCCTGTCCCCGCCCGGCGCCGACGGCGCCTTCCGGGCGACGGTCAACTGGTCGGCGATCCCGGTCTTCGGCGGCACCGCCACCGGGGCGGTGATCGAGGTGGTGCGGGACGGGTCCACGCTCCAGTCCCAGTCGGGGGGGGCGGGTCTGTCCATCAGCGGGACGGTCCCGCCGCCGGTCGGCAACGCCGCCATCCGGGTGCAGAACGACGGGTCGGCCGCCCTGGTCGGGCCCCGGCTCGAGCTGCTGCTGCCGTAGCGCCGCCGGCCCCGCTGCGCCGCAACGTCGGCCCGGCGACCATCCCCGAAGCTGTCACACCCCCCGGGTAGGTTCGCCTCATGGCCGAGCGGCGACGCATGTGGCGGGCGGTCGACGCCGATCTCTTCCGCTTCACCACCACCGACCTGCGCGACCTCCACGTCGCCCTCATGGCCGCCTTCGAGGAGGCGGCGGTGCTGGCCCCCGCCCTCAACCTCGAGCAGGTCCGGGCCGCCCTGGGAGCGGCGGGATGGGACGAGCCGGTGGGCGACGACGTGCTGGCCCGGGCCCTCGACGCCCTCGTCCAGTGGCGGCTCCTGGAGGCCACGCAGGACCACGGGGCCTCCTACGCCACGCCCGAGGAGTTCGAGCGCAAGAACCTCCAGTGGTCGCTCACCGGCCGGGGCGAGGCGGCCGTGGGCGGTCTGCTCCACGCCCTCGACGCCCTGCGCCACGCCGTCGGCCTCCAGCCCGCGGTGCTCGACGCCATCGGCGACGGCCTCTCCGACCTGGCCGACCTCTTGGCCTCGCCCGAGGCGGGGGCCGACGCCCGCATCCACATCCGCCTGGCCGAGGTCGAGGGCCACCTGGCCGCCCTGGTCGCCAGCGTGCGCCAGTTCAACGGCCACCTCCAGCGACTGGTCCGGGCCGACGCAACCGACGACGGCCTCTTCGTAGACGTGAAGCGCCGCACCGTCGCCTACCTGGAGGAGTACGTGGAGGGGGTCGAGCGCCCCCAGCGGCGGGTGGCGGTGGCCATCGAGCGGCTGGCCGGGGCGGGGGTGGCCACCCTGTTCGACCGGGCCCTGGCCGGCGCCAACCTCGCCCCGGTGGCGGGCGAAGACCCCGCCCCCGCCTGGCTGGCCGAGCGGGCCCGCCGCTGGGCCGCCCTGAGGGCCTGGTTCGCCCCCGCCGACGCCTCCACAGCCCGCATCGCCGGCCTGCTCGACATCGCCCGCACCGCCATCGTCGAGCTGCTGCGGGTGCTGGAGCGCCGCTGGGACAGCCGCCGCCGCTCGGCCTCGGTGGCCGACGACTACCGCCGCCTGGCCGCCCTGTTCGCCACCGCTGCCGGCGAGACCGAGGCGCACCGCCTGTTCGCCGCCGCCTTCGGGCTGTGGCCGGCCCGCCACGCCTCCGCCCTGCCGGCCGACGGCGAGGCCCGGGCCCCCACCATCCCCTGGGCCGAGGCGGCGGGGGTGGAGGTGGCCCCCGCCC
>DATLGZ010000057.1:0-7187 GCA_035540235.1 Acidimicrobiales bacterium
CGCCGCCTCGGAGCGGGCCAGGGCCCTCACCGTGCGCCCCCCCGCCACCAGGTGGCGGACGATCGCCCCCCCGACCACGCCCGAACCCCCGGTGACCAGGACGGGGGGCTCCGGCATGCCGGCGAGGCTACTGGCGCGGCCGGCGCCCGCCCGCCACCCTGAAGCCGAGGGGGAGGAACCGCGGGGTGCGGCCGGCGTACTCGCGGTACCCCGGGTAGGCCTCCTCCAGCAACCGCTCCTCGGCCACCGCCTTGGCCACGAGCAGCAGGTTGAGGGCCCCGGCCAGGGCCAGCAGCTCGATGGCACCCGAGCGGGCGGACCACGACCAAGCCAGCGCCAGCAGGCCGGTGTAGATGGGGTGGCGGCTCAGCCGGTAGAGGCCACCCGTCCTCAGGCGCCCGTGCACGACCGGGAGGGGGAGGGCGGTGGCCGACCGCCCCAGGCTGACCACGCCCAGCACCAGCCACAGGGCGCCGGCCACCCCCGCGCCCCACGCCAGCCGGTCGGCCCAGCCGGGCAGCTCGAAGTCGGGTTCCGGCTCCCACAGCACCATGGCGGCGAGGAGGCCGAGCTGGGCGGCGACGAGGGCGTAGGCCGCCAGCAGCTGAACCCGGCTGGTGCTTCGATGGAGGCCCATGGAACGACGTCAATCCTCTCTTGGCGGCAGGGGGCGCGCATCCGGTCCGGCGCGCCCGGGCATCTAAAGAGTCGACGATGATTCCGACCGAGCTGGCCCGCCGCCGTGCCGACGTCCAGGTGGTCGACGTGCGCTGGCCCAACGAATGGGAGGCGGGTCACATCGAGGGCTCGCTCCACGTCCCGGCCGACGAGCTCGACGACCGGCTCGACGAGCTCGACCGCGACCGGCCGCTGGTGGCGGTGTGCCGCACCGGCAGCCGGTCCGCCTCGGCGGCCGAGCAGCTGCGGGCGGACGGGTTCGAGGCCGACAACCTCGACGGGGGGGTGCTGGCCTGGGTGGACGCGGGGCTGCCGCTGATCACGCCCGCCGGCGACCCCGGCACGGTGGCCGAGCCGGAGGAGCCGGCCGACGACCGTCCCGAGCACCTGCGCCGCCTCCAGGACGAGCTGCTCGGCGTGCTGATGGCCGTCCAGGCCCACTTCGGCGACACCGAGCCGACCGACGAGGAGGTGCGCGCCTTCCTCCGCCAACGCCTCGTCGACCAGGGCCGCTCTCCCGAGGAGGCGGACGAGTTCATGGCCGCCCTGGACGGGGCCAGCCTCGACGGGGCCAGCCTCGACGGGGCCAGCTTCGACGGGGCCAGCCTCGACGGGGACTGAGCGGTGTTCTTCCGCCAGTTCTACCTCCAGGGCCTGGGCCACGCCTCCTACCTGGTGGGCTCGGAGGAGACGGGGGAGGCGCTGGTCTTCGACCCCCGCCGCGACGTGGACGGCTACTTCGACGCTGCCCGCTTGCAGGGGCTGCGCATCCGCTACGCCCTCGACTCCCACGGCCACAACGACTACCTGTCGGGCCTAACCGAGATCGCCGCTCGGGGCGACGTGGAGCTGTGGGGGTCGGCCGAGGGCGAGCTGGGCTACGCCCACCGGCCGCTGCGCGACGGGGAGCAGATCGAGATGGGCGAGGTCGGCATCGAGGTCCTCCACACCCCCGGCCACACCCCAGAGCACCTCTCCCTGGCCGTCTACGACCGCGACGCCTCCACCAGCGAGCCCGCCCTGCTGCTCTCGGGCGGGGCGCTGCTGGTGGGCGACCTGGCCCGCCCCGACCTGCTGGGCGGGCGGGCCGAGGCCGAGGCGGCGGCCCAGGTCTTCTGCGCCACCATCCAGACCAAGATCCTCCAGCTGCCCGACCACGTCGAGGTGTTCCCCACCCACGTGGCCGGCTCGCTGTGCGGGGGCAACATCGGTAGCCGCCTGTCGACCACCGTGGGCTTCGAGCGCCGCACCAACGCCATCCTGGCCTCCGTCTCGTCGAAGGCCGACTTCGTGGAGCAGTGCCTGCGGCTCGACAACCTCCCCGCCGTCCCGCCCTACTGGAGGCGCATGCGCAGCCAGAACATGGGGGGTGTGCCGACCCTGGGCACGCTGCGGGAGCCGCCCGCCCTCAAGGCCGACGCCTTCCGGCGGGCGGAGGCCGACGGCGCGGTGGTGCTCGACACCCGCCCGCCCGAGGCGTTCGGCGGCGCCCACGTGCCCGGCGCCCTCAACGCCGGCCTGGGGGCCGCCTTCCCCACGTGGGCGGGGACGATCGTGCCGCCCGACCGACCGGTGCTCCTCGTGCTCGACTCCGCCGCCGACCTGTGGACGGCCACCTGGGACCTCCTCCGCATCGGCTACGACGTGCCGGCGGGGTGGCTGGCGGGGGGGATGAAGGCGTGGCGCACCGCCGCCTTCGAGCTAGAGCGGCTGCCACAGGTGACCGTGCACGAGCTGCGGGCCCTGCTGGAGGCGGGGGAGGCCGACCTGCTCGACGTCCGCCAGCCCGACGAGTGGGCGGCCGGCCACGTCGAGGGAGCCACCTTCGTCACCGGCGGGGAGCTGCCCGGCCGCCTCGACGAGGTGCCGGCCAAGGGCCGGCCCGTGGCCGTGATGTGCGGCTCGGGGTACCGGTCGTCGGCGTCGGCCAGCCTGATCGCCCGCGAGCGGGGGGTGGAGCTGCTCAACGTGATCGGCGGCATGAGCGCGTGGAAGGCGGCCGGCTACCCCACCACCACCTGACCCACATCGTGGTGGGCGCGCCCCCCTGACGGGTGACGGCAGGATCAGCGGGCCGTGCTAGAAACGGCCGGGAGCGAAAGGGATGCCATGAAGAAGCTCCTTCAGTCATGGCCGGTGGTCCGCCAGCTCCGGGACCGCGACCTCTACGGCCTGGGGCGGTCGGCGTCCTCCGAGCGCTCGCAGGCCCTGTCGCCCCGCACGGCCGAGGCGGAGACGGTGGCCCGCTCGGTCTGCCCCTATTGCGCCGTGGGCTGCGGCCAGCTCGTCTACGTCCGAGGCGGGGAGGTCACCCAGGTCGAGGGCGATCCCGACAGCCCCATCTCGCTGGGCCGGCTCTGCCCCAAGGGCGCCGCCACCCGCGAGCTGGTGGCCGGGCCCAGCCGTGAGCACAAGGTCAAGTACCGCCGGCCCTACGGCACGGAGTGGGAGGAGCTCTCCCTCGCCGACGCCATGGACATGATCGCCGAGCGGGTCCTGGCGACCCGTGACGAGACGTGGGAGGAGCGGGACGGCCAGGGGCGCCTCCTGCGCCGCACCCTCGGGTTCGCCCAACTGGGCGGGGCCACCCTCGACAACGAGGAGGACTACCTCATCAAGAAGCTGGCCACCGCCCTGGGCGCCATCCAGGTCGAGAACCAAGCCCGCATCTGACACTCCTCCACCGTCCCCGGTCTGGGGACATCGTTCGGCCGGGGCGGCGCCACCACCTTCCAGCAGGACCTGCAGAACGCCGACGTCATCGTCATCCAGGGCTCCAACATGGCCGAGTGCCACCCCGTCGGCTTCCAGTGGGTGGTGGAGGCGAGGCGGCGGGGCGCCAAGGTGATCCACGTCGACCCCCGCTTCACCCGCACCAGCGCCTTGGCCGACGTGCACGTCCCCCTCCGGGCGGGCAGCGACATCGCCTTCCTCGGCGGCATCGTCAACCACATCCTGAGCAACGGGCGGGAGTTCCGCGAGTACGTCGAGCGCTACACCAACGCCTCGGCCATCGTCCACGACGACTTCCAGGACACCGAGGACCTCGACGGGCTGTTCTCGGGGTTCGACCCCGAGACGGGCACGTACACGATCGACTCCTGGCAGTACGCGGGGATGACGGTGTTCCCGGCGGCCGGCCATCGCGAGACACACCGGGCCACGGAGGAGGAGACGGGGGGCCACGGGGCGCCGCTGGAGTCCGCCAACGCGCCGGAGACCGACCCCACCCTCGAGCACCCGCGGTGCGTGTTCCAGATCCTCAAGCGCCACTTCAGCCGGTACACGCCGGAGGTGGTCGAGGAGGCGTGCGCCATCCCCAAGGCCCTGTTCCTGGAGGTGGCCGAGGCCCTGTGCGACAGCTCGGGGCGGGAGCGCACGGGTGCCTTCGTCTACTCGGTGGGCTGGACCCAGCACACGGTGGGCGTCCAGTACATCCGGGCCGCGTCGATCATCCAGCTCCTGCTGGGGAACGTGGGCCGGCCCGGCGGCGGCATCCTCGCCCTCCGGGGCCACGCCAGCATCCAGGGCTCTACCGACATCCCGACCCTCTACAACATCCTCCCCGGCTACATCCCCATGGTGAACGCGGGCGAGTACGAGGGCCTGGCCGACTACGTCCGCAAGAACTCGGCCGCCACCGGGTTCTGGGGCAACATGGACGCCTACTTCGTGAGCCTGCTCAAGGCGTGGTGGGGCGACCACGCCACCGAGGAGAACCACTTCTGCTTCGACTACCTGCCCCGCCTCACCGGCGACCACTCGATCTACCAGACGATCTTCGCCATGGCCGACGGCAAGGTGCAGGGGTTCATCCTCAACGGCCAGAACCCGGCGGTGGGCTCGGCCAACTCCCGCCTGCACCGGCTGGCCATGGCCCGGCTCAAGTGGCTGGTGGTGCGGGACTTCGTGGAGATCGAGAGCGCATCGTTCTGGTACGACGGGCCCGAGATCGAGACGGGGGAGCTGCGGCCCGAGGAGATCGCCACCGAGGTGTTCTTCATGCCCGCCGCCGCCCACGTGGAGAAGGACGGCAGTTTCACCAACACCCAGCGGCTGCTGCAGTGGCACGAGGCGGCGCTCGAGCCCCAGGGCGACGCCCGCTCCGAGCTGTGGTTCCACTACCACCTGGGCCGGATCATCCGCGAGAAGCTGGCCGGCTCCGACGACCCCAAGGACCGCCCCGTCCTCGAGCTCACGTGGGACTACCCCGTGCACGGGACCCACCACGAGCCCAGCGCCGAGGCGGTGCTGGCCGAGATCAGCGGGTGGGACGCGGGCCGCCACCCGCTCTCGAGCTACACCCAGCTCGAGGCGGACGGCAGCACCGCGTGCGGCTGCTGGATCTACTGCGGCGCCTTCGCCGGCGGGGTCAACCAGACCAGCCGGCGGAAGCCGGCGTCGGAGCAGGACTGGGTGGCGGCCGAGTGGGGGTGGGCCTGGCCCGACAACCGCCGCATCCTCTACAACCGGGCCTCGGCCGACCCCGAGGGCAACCCGTGGTCGGAGCGCAAGCGCTACGTGTGGTGGGACGCCGACGCCGGCCAGTGGACCGGCTACGACACGCCCGACTTCGTGAAGGACAAGCCCCCCACATTCGAGCCGGGCCCCGACGCGTCGGGGCCGGAGGCGCTGCGGGGCGACGACGCCTTCATCATGCAAGCGGACGGCAAGGGGTGGCTCTACGTGCCCAGCGGCCTTCGCGACGGGCCGCTGCCGGCGCACTACGAGCCCGACGAGTCGCCCCTGCCCAACCCGCTCTACCGCCAGCAGGCCAACCCCGCCCGCCAGCGCTTCCCCCATCGCCACAACCCGTCGAACCCCACTCACGGCCAGCCGGGGATGGAGGCCTACCCCTACGTCATGACCACCTACCGCCTCACCGAGCACCACACCGCCGGGGGCATGAGCCGGTTCCTCGGGCGCCTGAGCGAGCTGCAGCCCGAGTTCTTCTGCGAGGTGAGCCCCGAGCTGGCCGCCGAGCGAGGCCTCCGCAACGGCGGGTGGGCCACGATCGTGTCGTCCCGCACCGCCATCGAGGCGCGCGTCCTGGTCACCGAGCGCATGGTGCCGCTGCGGGTCGGCGGCCGGGCCGTCCACCAGGTGGGCCTGCCCTACCACTGGGGCAGCAAGGGGCTGAGCACCGGTGACGCGGCCAACGACCTGTTCCCGATCGTGCTCGACCCCAACGTCCACATCCAGGAGGTGAAGGCGGCCACGTGCGACATCCGCCCCGGCCGCCGGCCCCGGGGCCCGGCCCTGCGCGAGTTCGTGGAGGCACACCGCCCCCGGTCCTCGGCCGGGGAGGAGCGGCCGTGACGGCCCGGGTCGGCTTCTTCACCGACACGACGGTCTGCATCGGGTGCAAGGCCTGCGAGGTGGCGTGCAAGGAGTGGAACGGCGTCCCCCAGACCGAGCTGCGCCTCACCGGCGACTCCTACGACAACACCGGCGACCTGGGGGCGAACGCGTGGAGGCACGTGGCCTTCGTCGAGCAGCCGGGGGCGGCAGGGACGGGCAGCGGCCCGGGCGGCGCCCCGCCCGACTTCCGGTGGTTGATGAGCTCGGACGTATGCAAGCACTGCACCCGGGCGGCGTGCCTCGACGTCTGCCCCACCGGGTCGCTGTTCCGCACCGAGTTCGGCACCGTCGTGGTGCAGGAGGACATCTGCAACGGCTGCGGCTACTGCGTGCCCGCCTGCCCCTACGGCGTGATCGGCCAACGCCAGGGCGACGGCCGGGTGTGGAAGTGCACCCTCTGCTACGACCGCCTCCGGGGCGGGCTGGAGCCGGCCTGCTCGAAGGCGTGCCCCACGAAGTCGATCCAGTTCGGTCCCCTCGACGAGCTGCGGGAGCGAGCTGCGGCCCGCCTCGGGGAGGTGCAGGCCGCCGGCCTCATGGGGGCCCAGCTCTACGGCCACGACGAGGGCGACGGCGTGGGCGGCGCCGGCTGCTTCTTCCTGCTGCTCGACGACCCCGAGGTCTACGGGCTGCCGCCCGACCCGGTGGCCACCACTCGGCACCTGGGTTCGATGTGGGGGGCGGCCGCCGCCGCTGCGTCGGCCCTGGTCGTGGCGGTGGGGGCGGCGGTATTCGGGCGGCGGCGGTGAGCGTGCTGGGCCGGGACCTGGGCGGCGACAAGGCGGCGGTGGTCCCCCCCGCCGAGGTGCGCACCTACTACGACCGCCCCGTCATCAAGCCGCCGGTGTGGAAGCCCGAGGTGCCCTGGTACTTCTTCTTCGGCGGCCTGGCCGGCGCCTCGTCATTGCTGGCGGCGGCGGCCGGCGTCCGGGGCGACGCCGGCCTGGCCCGCGCCGCCCGGCGGGTCGCGGGCGTGGGGGCGGCGGTCAGCCCCGTGCTGCTCGTCGCCGACCTGGGCGTGCCCGGCCGGTTCGCCAACATGCTGCGGGTCTTCCGGCCCACGTCGCCGCTCAACATGGGGAGCTGGCTGCTGACCGTCTATGTGCCCAGCGCCCTGGGGGCGGCCGCACTGGGCGAGCTCGGCCGCC
>DATLGZ010000058.1:0-3166 GCA_035540235.1 Acidimicrobiales bacterium
GGAATTCCCGCGCTCCGGGGGGCGTTCTTCCTAGGTGCCCGGTCTAGCACAGTCTCGAGGGAAATCGACGTTGCCGAAAGAGCGCGTGGAGCGCGACGAGGAAGACCTCGTCCGCCTCTACCTCACCGACATCGGGCAGTACCCGCTGCTCACCAAAGACGACGAGGTCCGCCTGGCCAAGGCCATCGAGGCGGGCAACGAGGCACGCGCCTCGATGGACAGCGAATCGGGGCTCTCGCAGGCCAAGCGGCGTGAGCTCCGGCGGGTGGCCAACGAGGGCCAGCTGGCCCAGTCGACGTTCGTCAAGTCCAACCTCCGCCTCGTCGTCTCCATCGCCAAGAAGTACCAGGCCTCCGGCCTGCCCCTCCTCGACCTCATCCAGGAGGGCAACCTCGGCCTCATGCACGCCGTCGAGAAGTTCGACTGGCGCAAGGGGTTCAAGTTCTCCACCTACGCCACCTGGTGGATCCGCCAGGCCATCACCCGTGGCATCGCCAACACGGGCCGCACCATCCGGCTGCCCGTGCACGCCGGCGACACCCTGGCCCGCCTCCAGAAGGCCCGCGCCCGCCTGGAGCTGAAGCTGGGCCGCCCCGCCACCCTGGCCGAGCTGTCGGCCGAGGTGGAGATGCCCGAGGACAAGGTCACCGAGGCCCTGCGCTTCGCGGCCGAGCCGCTGTCGCTGTCGGAGCCCCTGCGGGAGGACGGCGACGCCGAGCTGGGCGACGTCGTCGAGGACCGGTCGGCCGAGTCCCCTTTCGAGGTGGCGGCCACCGCTCTGCTCCCCGACGAGATCGCCAAGCTCCTCGGCCCTCTCGACGAGCGGGAGCGGGAGATCCTGCGCCTGCGCTTCGGCCTCGACCGGGGCGAGCCCCGCACGCTCGAGGAGGTCGGCGAGCACTTCAACCTCACCCGGGAGCGCATCCGCCAGATCGAGGCCCGGGCCATGTCGAAGCTGCGCCACCCTTCGAGCGACACCGGCGCCCGCGACCTCTTGGCCGTCTAGTGCCTCGCCCTCGCTCGCACCCGGTGGCCGGCTGATGCCGGCCACCCGGCGGAGCTGGCGGAGGTGGACGGGAATCGAACCCGCCAGGCGGGGATCACCCGCCTCAGCCGCTTTGAAGGCGGTGGGGCCCACCAGGCGCCCGGACACCTCCAGCGTTCACGGTAGCCCCTCTACCGCCGGCGCCGGAGCGGGGTTAGGCTGGTCCCCCATGAAGAAGCTCATCGTGCTCGCCATCCTTGTCGCCCTTGGAGTCGTGGCTGCCAAGAAGGTCAAGGCCGCCGGCTAGATCGCTGTCGCCTCGGCTCGCTCACGCGGCGGGCCGAGGCCATTTCCTCCGCTCTGCGCTCCGACCTAGGTCGAGCGCGCTTGCGTTCCCCGCCGCCATGACCTAATCTCATGGTGTTTCCTTCCCCCTGATTGCAACTCCGTCAGAGGGAGGAAGCCCATGCTCGTCGCCTGCTGGTCGCCCAAGGGTGGCAGCGGCACCACCGTCGCCGCCGTGCTGCTGGCCCTGTGCTGGGGCCGCCTGTCGCCCTCGGAGGTCGTGGTGGCCGATGTGGCCGGCGACGTGCCCGCCGCCCTCGGCCTTCCCGAGCCGACGGGGCCGGGCCTGGCCGACTGGCTGAGCGCCGCGCCCGACGTGGGGGCCGACGCCCTGGCCCGCATCGAGGTCGACGTGGGCAAGGGGCTGCGCCTGCTGCCCAGCGGAGCCCGGGGAGGCGGGGCCGCCGGCGGGGGAGCACGGGCCGAGGCCCTCGCCGCCCTCCTGTGCGCCGACCCCCGCCCCGTAGTCGCCGACTGCGGCATCGCCGACCGCACGCCGGGGCGCCAGCTGGCGGCGGGCGCCACCCTGTCGCTGGCCGTGCTGCGGCCGTGCTACCTCGCCCTCCGGCGGGCGCTGGCCGCCCCCGTGCAGCCCAGCGGCATCCTGCTGGTGCAGGAGCCGGGCCGCTCGCTGCAGCGCCGCGACGTAGAGGACGTGCTCGGGGTGCCGGTGTGGGCCGAGGTGCCCCTCGACGCCAACCTGGCCCGGGCGGTCGACGCCGGCCTGCTCTCCGCCCGCGTGCCCCGCGGCGTCGATCGGGTGTTCGACAAGGCGCTGGTGGCGGTGGCCGGATGACGGGGCACGGCCCTACCGCCCGGGTCCACGCCCGCCTGCTCGCCGACGGCGGCGAGGGCCCGCCCCTGCCCGACCGGGTGGAGGCCCTGGTCGGCGAGGAGGCGCCGCTCCTCGGCCCCCGCCAGCGGGCCCGGGTGGTGGGCGAGGTGCTGGCCGCGGTGGGCGGCCTGGGGGCGCTCGAGCCCCTGCTGGCCGACCCGGCCGTCACCGACGTGCTCGTCAACGGGCCCGGCCCCGGGAAGGTGTGGGTCGAGCGGGCGGGGGTGCTGCGGCGCGTGCCCGTCGAGCTCAGCGCCCCCGCCATCGAGCACCTCATAGAGAAGGTGGTGGCGCCCCTGGGCCTGCGCGTCGACCGCGCCAGCCCCCTCGTCGACGCCCGCCTCCCCGACGGGTCCCGGGTCAACGCCGTGGTGCCGCCCCTGGCCGTCGACGGCCCCTGCCTCACGATCCGCCGCTTCGGGGCCAGGGTCCTGCCGGTGGCCGCCTTCGCCCCCGAGCCGGTGGCCGCCCTGCTGGCGTGGGCCGTCGTGGCTCGCATGAACGTGCTCGTCTCCGGGGGCACGGGGGCGGGCAAGACCACCCTGCTCAACGCCCTGGCCGCCCACATCCCCGGGGCCGAGCGGGTCGTCACGGTGGAGGACGCGGCCGAGCTGCGCCTGCCCGGCGAGCACGTGGTCCGCCTCGAGGCCCGGCCCGCCAACGCCGAGGGGGCGGGCGAGGTGCGAGTGCGCGACCTGGTCCGCAACGCCCTGCGCATGCGGCCCGACCGCATCCTGGTGGGGGAGGTCCGGGGCCCCGAGGCCCTCGACATGCTCCAGGCCATGAACACCGGCCACGAGGGGTCGCTGTCCACGTGCCACGCCAACAGCCCGGCCGACGCCCTCCGCCGCGTCGAGACCATGGTGCTGATGGGCGACGTGGAGCTGCCGCTGGCGGCGGTGCGGTCCCAGGTCCAGTCCGCTCTCGACCTGGTCGTGCAGGTCGCCCGCCGGCCCGACGGCAGCCGGCGGGTGGTGGCGGTGGCCGAGGTCGGGCCCGAC
>DATLGZ010000059.1:0-5873 GCA_035540235.1 Acidimicrobiales bacterium
CCCCTTCGCCGGCCAGCTCCTCGAGCGTCGTCAGCAGCGCCCGGGGGCGGTAGGCGAAGACCTCGATGGTCACCAGGTCGGTGTGGGGCGACTCGGGCTTGTAGGCGAAGCCCACCACCCGGCCGTCCCCGCCCACCTCGACGACGCCGAAGCGGCCCGGGTCCTCGTCCACCCGGGTGGTGGCCATGGTGACGTCGGCGCCGGCCTCGAGGTGGCGGTCGACGACCGACCGGTAGTCGAGGGTGTACACCGCGTCGGCGCTCAGCACGAGCACCACGTCGGCGGCCGCCTCGGCGATGAGGTGGCGGTGGCGCCACAGGGCGTCGGCGTTGCCCTCGTGGAGGCCCTCCTCGGCGCCGCCGCTGAAGGGGTGAAGGATGCGCAGGCCGCCCCGGGTGCGGTCGAGGTCCCACGGGCGGCCATTGGACAGGTGGTCCTCCAGCGAGTGGGGCTGGAACTGCTGCACCACCCACACGTCGGAGATGCCGCTGTTGGCGCAGTTGCTCAGCACGAAGTCGATGAGCCGGTAGTGGCCGGCGAAGGGCAGGGCGGGCTTGGCCCGCCGCTCGGTGAGCGGGCCCATGCGCTGGCCGGCGCCGCCCGCCAGGACCAGGGCGAGGATGCGGGGATGGTCGATGCCGCCCTTCTACCCAGCCGGCGCGCCGGGCCACGCCGGCGGAAGGACTGCGAACTGTTGCTGCGCCGGCGCGGTAACGCCCTCGGAGGCAGTTCCGTGCGTCATCGGTCGAGCACGTCGGTTGCACCGAACCCACGCACCGAGCCGACCTGCACTTCGGGCTGCACCCCGCCCCGGCCCCAAAGCAGCAGGAGCGGCTGCGCGACGGGGTCGGGGACCAGCCGTACCTTGGCGGCCAGCTCATCCACCGCTCGGGACCCCAGGGGCCGGCCCTGCCAGCGGGCCTCGCCCACCGCGACGGTGCGGTGGTCCCTCATGGCGAGCACGTCGACCTGGACCGGCGGCCCCGACGTGGCCCACCACTCCCCCGTGAGCGTGCCATCGGGCAGCACGCCGCTATCTACCAGCCACACCGCGTGGTCGCGAGCCGCCTGCTCGAATGACCAGCCCAGCTGCTCCTGCCATGCCTGTTCGGTGTGGCGGAGCACTCCGGCGCCCTGTCCGGCCTCGACACGCTGCAAGTGGTTGGCGAGGACACGGAACCAGAAGCGTAGGTACGCGTCGTCGACCCGGTAGAACGGGCGCGCCTGGCGGGGGGCGCCCAGCGGCGTGCTGAGCTGTATCAGCGCGGCTCGCCGGAGAGCGTCGAGAGGCCGCTCGATGCGGCCGCCGGCTTCATTGGCGATCTCACTGGGCCGGGTGCGGCCCGATCCGACGGCGATGAGCACGCGCTGGTGGGCCTCCGGCAGACCCGCCAGCAGGTGGCTCCCGTCCTCCACCAGCACACCGCCGGGCGTCCCGGCGAGGGCGAGAAGGTTCTCGCCCGTCGATCGCCCGAAGTCCCACGCGTCGAGGTGGAGCGGATAGCCGCCGCAGGCGGCATAGGCCTCGAGGAGCGCGACGGGGTCGGGCCTGCTGGTGAACCGCCACGCCTGCGCGGGGGTGAACGGGCGGAGCCCCAGATGAAGGGTCGGCCGCTGGTACAGGGCGCCCCGGTGCGAGAGCGCGTCCTCGACGAGGCCGAGCGCCGATCCCGTGAGCACAAGGGCCAGGCGCGGCGGTCTCGCCTGGACGGCCATCGCGTCCCACACTGCCTGCACCATGCTGGCGAACCCCGGCGTCGAGGTCATCAGGTAGGTCGCCTCGTCGATCACCATCGCGAGGGGGTGCTCAACGGCGAGAAACGCAAGGAGCCGGAGAGCCTGCTCCCAGGTCTGAGGGCTCGGCCCCGGCGGGACGACATCGGCGCCCAGTGCGTCCAGCAATGTCTGCTGGAACCGGCTGAGCTGGGCCGCTTCCCCGGCCTGGGTCGCCTCGAAGTAGATGGGCCGGCACCCGTGGTCGGCCGCGAGGGCGTGATGGGCGAGGAGGGACTTCCCAACGCGTCGGGGCCCCGACAGGACCACGAGCTGCGGCGAGCCCGCCCCCGCCGCTCGCAGGCTTCCTACCATGAGAGAGAGCTCATGGTCGCGTGCTCGCAGAGCGCGTAGAGACATTCCGCGCAAGACTACGAGCCCCGGCTTCACTGCGGCTTCCGCCATGGCCTCGGCCTCATCGGCCTCAACGATCCCGGCGTGGCCCGCCCTTCTACCCAGCCGGCGCGCCGGGCCACGCCGGCGGGTAGGTTCGCGGCCATGAGCGAGCAAGGCTCCGGCGTCAGTGCCGGCGCGCCCACCCTCACCTGCCCCCGGCACAAGGTGGAGACGCCGCTCACCTGCGTCACCTGCGGCACGCCCATCTGCCCCAAGTGCTACGTGCGCACCGCCGTGGGCCTGCGCTGCCCCAAGTGCGCCGAGGGGGTGACGGTCAAGCTGGGCGGGCCCCGCTGGTCGGTGATCGTGCCCGTCGCCTTGGTCTTCCTCGTGCTGGCCCTGCTGGCGGTGCGGGCCATCACCGGCGGCGACGGCGAGGCGTCCGGGCCGGTCGACGACGCCGAGATCGACCAGCCCGCCGACGGGGCGGCGCGGGGCTACCGGCTCGTGTCCAAGCCGGAGCAGGGGTACTCGATCGAGGTCCCCGTCGACTGGCAGGCCGCGCCCGACAACAGCGACACCACCCTCTCCTACGCCCGCCCCCGGGCCAGCGAGGGGTCGCTGCGGGTCTCGGTGGGCCAGGCCGACGGGCCCGCCGCCGACCGGGTGGCCCGGCTGATCGACCAGCTCACGGCCGAGGGAGGGTCGGAGTTCGTGCAGGCGCCCGTGACGGTGGGGGGCCAGCCCGGCATCCGCCTCACCTACCGGTTCCCGACCAGCCCCGAGCCCGGGTCGGCCGCGTCCACCCGCTCGTCCTACATCGTGCACCACAACGGCCGCGCCTACTCCGTGCAGCTCGCCACCACCGACCCGGCCAACGAGTCGGTGTTCGCCTACATCGCTTCCAGCTTCAAGCTGCTGTAACCGCCGGTCTGCGGGTCCCCCGTAGGCTCTGGCCGCCGATGACCGAACTCGCACAGCCTCGCCTCGACCCCTTCGAGGGGCCCCCGGGCGCCGCCTCCATCCGGGGGGCCGCGCTCTCCCGCGACATCCGCTTCCTGGGCGGCCTGCTGGGTGACAGCCTGCGCCGCCACGAGGGCCAGGGGCTGGTCGACCTGGTGGAGCAGGTGCGGGGCCTCAGCAAGGCCGTGCGCGACGCGGCGTCGCCCACCACCGCCGACGACCTCGACCGGCTGCTCTCCGGCGTAGACCTGACCACCGCCACCCTGCTGGTGCGGGCCTTCTCCGCCTTCTTCCACCTGGCCAACATCGCCGAGCAGACGCACCGGGCCGACGAGCCGCTCGACGCCGCCGGCGAGGACGGCCCGTTCGCCTCGGTGGTCGACGAGATCACCGCCGCCGGCCTGCCCGCCGGCGAGCTCGAGGGTGTGCTGTCCCGCCTGGAGCTGCGCCTGGTGCTGACCGCCCACCCCACCGAGGCGGTACGCCAGTCGCTGCTCACCAAGCGCCGCCGGGTCGCCGAGCTGCTCGAGCAGCGGTCCCACCCGCGGGCCGGCGCCGACGACCGCCGCCGGGCCGAGCGTGAGCTGGCCGAGGTCGTCGACCTCATCTGGCAGACCGACGAGCTGCGCCGCAACCGCCCCACCCCGGCCGAGGAGGCCCGCTCCGTCATCTTCTACCTGGACGAGCTCTACCGCGACGTCCTGCCCGACCTCCTCGACGACGTGGCCGACCACGTCCGCCGCCTGGGCGTGAGCCTCCCGCCCCGGGCCCGCCCGGTGCGGTTCGGCACGTGGGTCGGCGGCGATCGCGACGGCAACCCCAACGTCACCCCCGAGGTGACGATGGACGTGCTGGCGTCGCTGCGCGAGTCGGCCCTGGGCACCCTCACCGCCGGGGTGGAGCGGCTCGTCACCGTGCTCAGCAACTCCACCAAGGTGGTCGGCATCTCACCCGCCCTGCGGGCCAGCCTGGCCACCGACCGGGCCGTGCTGCCCGAGGTCTACGCCCGCTGGGGTGGGGTCAACGCCGAGGAGCCCTACCGCCTCAAGTGCTCCTACGTCATCCAGCGGCTGGTCAACACCCGCCGCCGCCTGAGCGACGGGGCCCCGCCCCGCCTCGGCGTCGAGTACGCGTCGGCCGCCGAGCTGCTCGACGACCTCGAGCTGATGCGGGACTCGCTCACCGAGAACCAGGGCGCCCTGGTGGCGCGGGGCGCGGTCGACCGGGTGATCAGGGTGGCGGCCGCGTCGGGCATGGCCTTCGCCACCATGGACATCCGCGAGCACGCCGACCGCGCCCACCGCGCCCTCGCCGTGCTGTTCGACCGGCTGGAGGCCTCCGACAGCAGCTACGCCGACCTCTCGCCGGCCGAGCGGCGTGTGCTGCTGTCGGCCGAGCTGCGCACGCCCCGCCCGCTGACGTCGCCCGCCACCCGCCTCAGCGGCGACCCGGCCGACATGCTGAAGCTCTTCAACACCGTGCGCGACGCCCTCGACATGTACGGCGACGAGGCCATCGAGAGCTACGTGGTCTCCATGTGCAAGGGCGTCGACGACGTGCTGGCGGCGGCCGTGCTGGCCCGCGAGGGCGGCCTCATCGACCTCACCACCGACGTGGCCCGCATCGGCTTCGTCCCTCTCCTGGAGACGGTCACCGAGCTGCGCGACGCGGGCCGGATCGTCGACGACCTCCTCTCCGACCCCGGCTACCGCCGCATCGTGGCCCTGCGCGGCAACGTGCAGGAGGTGATGCTGGGCTACTCCGACTCCAACAAGGACACCGGGATCACCACGTCGCTGTGGGAGATCCACCGGGCCCAGCGGGCGCTGCGCGACACGGCCCACCGCCACGGCGTGCTGCTGCGGCTCTTCCACGGCCGGGGCGGGACCGTCGGCCGCGGCGGCGGCCCCACCGGCGAGGCCATCCTCGCCCAGCCCTACGGCACCCTCGACGGGGCCATCAAGATCACCGAGCAGGGCGAGGTCATCTCCGACAAGTACCTCCTGCCCGCCCTCGCCCGCCGCAACCTCGAGGTGGCGGCGGCGGCGGTGCTGCAGGCGTCGCTCCTGCACCGCGAGTCACGCCAGCCCCTCGACCTGCTCGACCGCTGGGACGGCGTCATGGACGTGGTGTCCGACGCGGCCCGGGCCGCCTACCGCCGCCTGGTGGAGGACCCCCGCCTGCCCGACTACTTCTGCGCCTCCACGCCGGTGGACGAGCTGGCCGCCCTCAACATCGGCTCCCGGCCGGCCCGGCGGCCCAAGTCGGGCGCCAAGGGGATCGAGGGCCTGCGGGCCATCCCGTGGGTGTTCGGCTGGACCCAGTCCCGCCAGATCGTGCCCGGCTGGTTCGGGGTGGGCACCGGCCTGGCCCAGGCCCGGGCCGGCGGCTACTCGGCCGAGCTGGCCGACATGTACGCCGAGTGGCACTTCTTCCGCACGTTCGTCTCCAACATCGAGATGGTCCTGTTCAAGACCGACCTCGACATCGCCCGCCGCTACGTAGACCGCCTGGTCGACCCGTCCCTCCACGACCTGTTCGACGCCATCGTCGACGAGCACCGGCGCACCGTCGACGAGGTGCTGTCGCTCACCGGCCAGCGCCGCCTGCTCGACCGCCACCCGCTGCTGCAGCGCACCCTCGACACCCGCAACGCCTACCTCGACCCCATCAGCTTCCTGCAGGTCTCCCTGCTGGCCCGCCTGCGCCACACCGACAAGGCCGGCGCCCAGCTGTGGCGGGCCCTCCTCCTCACCGTCAACGGCATCGCCAACGGCCTCCGCAACACCGGTTGAGCCGCC